>NZ_JBEBVH010000007.1:0-34712 GCF_040392825.1 Pseudopedobacter sp. | reverse complement strand
AACCGATTATGCCAAAACTTTTACATCCATATCCATTCTTTTATTTTCTGCTATTATTGGTATTTCATGGACCTTTAACGAAGTGGGTGCATGTTTGTGCCCGTATTGCTCCATACGCTAGAATGAAGTGCCTGATAAGTTGCAAAATCCTCAACAAAGAACGTTATTCGGTTAATTAGCCGTTAAAAATGCCAGGTATAAATGCAGGCAAATATGGAGTCAGCTTGAGGTTTTATATAATGCTGATATTGGGGCTTTGCCTGGTAGATTTAAGAAAGTAAAGTCGGTTTTGTGAGATTGATGAAGAGGTTTGAAATAGAATCAATTAACTAATTATATCAAAAACTAAAATCAAAACTCATGAAAAAACAATTACTCTATTTAGTTTCTATGTTGTTTTTAGGAACTATCTGTAAAGCGCAAAATGATTATGACTGGCGTATATTATCTAATCCGGGCGTTGGGTTGTTTACTGCATCAAGTAATACATACTCTTTATCGTACTTTAAGGGAGGTGAAATTAATGGAGGCAATATAGGAGAACGTATTTATGTCGCAACAAGAGAGGGAGCTGGAATTGATGTTTTGAATGCCAGCGATGGTTCTTATGTTAAGAGCATACCTATAAGCGGGTCGGGTTTTAAAAATACAAAAATAAGAGTTACTGACATTGGTGAAATTTATTCTGTTACAATGAGGACGGCACTTAGCAGCTCTTCTGACGGGCAGTTTATTACAGTTAATTATCTCGAGAATGAAAATTCTACTGTCGACGTTTTGTCCTTGCCTTATCCGCCTGGAATGTCATCTACACCAAGAATGGGTGATTCATTTGATGTAGTGGGGTCAGGAAACAATGCAGTTTTGTTTATTGGTGGGTCAGCTACACAATCCGTTTATATATACAAAAGAAACGTATCGAATGGGGTGGATTTTGTTAGAGAGGTTCCTATCGGGGCAGATTTGGCGGCATTTTCTATTTCTATCGTTCCAAACGAATCGGATTACTCCAAGTCTGGCTTTTTTGTTTCCCATAATACAACCAGTAACGATCGAAAGCTCTTTTTGTATGACGAAGGTACCAATACCTATATAGGGTATAAAATGCCTCTTAGAATTCATGACGCAACTGCTACTAATAATTTTTCACAAATCAAATATTTCAAAATTAATAATGTGGGATACCTTATGACTTCGGGAGGAAGTACAGAGAGTTCAAAAAAAGTTAGAGTCTTTAAAATATTAGGGAATGATTATACTAATAATATCAATTATGAAGAAGTTAGGGTTTTGAATTCTGGTTCTGGAGTTGATTATAGTTATGTGACAGGAAATGCAGGTCCGTCTGACTTGGAGGTTTCAAAAGAGGTTGTTTCCTCTGCTGATTTTGTTTCCGGAAAATATACTTTAGGTGTTTATCAACTGGTTACTCGTAACACTATATCCAAATATTCATTGACATTTAATTTAGATGGTACGCTTCCGGTTTCCCTTTCAGGTTTTAATGCTTCTATCAAAAATGGTAAGAATACGCTAACATGGACAACCCATACTGAGGACAACAATGAAAAGTTTGAAGTGCAGCGTTCTGGTGACGGCAAAAGTTTCGAAACTATTGGTGTGGAAATGTCAAAAGCGGAAAATGGAAATTCTAGTGCAGTTTTAAATTATCAATTCATAGATGAAAACCCGTTAAATGGTATTAATTATTATAGGCTTAAACAGGTAGATAAAAACGGACAGTTTAAATTGTATGATGTTCAATTCATTAAAAATGGTGTAAATGCAGTTTATGTTTATCCAAATCCTACTACAGATGTTGTTAATGTAGATAATCTATTGCAGTCTGAAATCAGTTATGCGATTTACAATGCTAAGGGAAAGCTATTGTTTTCTGGTGATTCATCAAAAATGATGATTTCTATTTCATTATATAATTATCCTTCCGGAATTTATTTTGTAAAAGTTACAGATAATGATTTAGGTGTGAAAAATTATAAAATCGTGAAGCAATAGTACTGCCCTCTGGGTTTTCAGGGGGATTGTCTTGTGTTCTTTATGGCGGATGGAGTTTTAAGGAATGCGAACGAAAACAGGTTATTAATAAAGCAACTTTAGTTAGGATAGAGTTTATCTATTAAAACAAATCAATATTGTAAAGGTGTTGATAGCACCCTTTTTATACCAATTTTATGTCAATAAGAATCTTTTTTCTTGCAGCGTTAACTGCTATAACCTGCAATTTGTTCAGTCAAACTTCACCAAAAAGGGAATTCAGAGGTGTTTGGATAGCGACGGTAAAAAATATCGACTGGCCATCAAAAGCTGGCTTAAGTTCTGATTTACAAAAAGAAGAGCTTGTCAGAATTTTGGATGAACATCAGAGAAATAAAATGAATGCCATCATATTTCAGGTTCGGCCTTCAGCTGATGCCTTCTACGCAAATAGCGAAGAATTATGGAGTTATTTTATTGCGGGTCGACAAGGTCAGGGGCCCGAGCCATTTTATGATCCTTTAGAGTTTGCCATTCAGGAAGCGCATAAAAGAGGAATGGAGTTGCATGCCTGGTTTAATCCATACAGGGCTACGAATGACAGTAACGAAAGTCTGGTGAGTCCTAACCATATCACTCATCAAAAACCAGAATGGTTCTTTAGTTATTCAAAAAAGAAATTCTTTGATCCGGGTTTACCTGAAGTAAGGGATTATATTAATAAAATAATCTTAAATGTAGTTAGGAATTACGATATAGACGGTGTTCATTTTGATGACTATTTCTATCCATATCCTGGCAAAGAGCTTATGCCCGATACGATAACATTTGCACAATATCCCAATGGATTTACAGACATTCATGACTGGAGAAGGAACAATGTAGATTTATTAATTAAATCTGTTTCTGACAGTATTAAAAAAGCGAAGCCTTATGTAAAGTTTGGAATCAGTCCGTTTGGTATCTGGAGAAATAAAAGCGAAGATCCCAGAGGTTCAGATACTAAGGGTATGTCTGGTTATTCAGCTTTATATGCCGATGTATTAAAATGGACAGAAAGAGGCTGGATAGATTATGTAAATCCACAAATTTATTTTCCATTTAATTATGCACCTGCAGCTTATGAGAAATTGGTGGACTGGTGGGCAAAAAATGCATATGGAAAGCATATTTATGTGGGGCATGGTATATATCGGTTAACCGAGACTAAAAATGGCTGGAATGACCCGACACAAATGCCCCGGCAAATCAGATATTTAAGAGAAAATCCTAATATCCAGGGCAGTGTTTATTTCAGTTCGAAATCTATAACCAATAATTTAGGTGCATTTCAGGATTCATTACGGTTAGATTTGAATAAAAACATTGCATTAGTACCCACAATGCCATGGATAGATGCTATAAAGCCAATAACCGTTACAGAGGTTGAGATGAAAAAAGGCAAGTTGAGCTGGCAAAAATCACAGGATAGAAATGTTTTTGGTTACGTGATTTATAGATTTCCTAAAAAAGGCACTATAGATACAGAGGACCCTAAAAATATAGTAAAAGTTATTTACGATGTTAATAGCCTTTCCTATACCGAAGAGCCAAATTTTAAAACCAGAAAATACAAGTATGGTATCACTGCGCTAAATAGGCTCAAAAGCGAGAGTATATTGTCAGAAATTGTAAAAGGAAAATAATATGCATAAATATGCGTTTTTAAAAAATAAAAATGCATATTTATGCAGTTTTTGTTTTTAATTGTTATTTTTGAGAAGGCTGATATTCAATTTCTATAAAAGGTTACTAAGATGTATAGGAAAGGGTTTTTATTCATTTGGTTAACAATAACTGCTTATTTTGCACTAGGGCAGGATGTCAAATTTGCATTGGTGACAGATACTCATGTCGGAAATGCAACGGGAGCAGAAGATTTAGAAAATACTGTAAGCGATATTAATATAAATCCGTCAATAGAATTTGTAATTATATCCGGAGACGTAACTGAATTTGGGTCAGATGAAGAGCTTAAAATAGCTAAAAGTATTCTTGATAAACTAAATAAACCGTGGTATGCCGTTCCTGGTAACCACGATAGTAATTGGTCTGAAAGTGGAGCCAATACATTTAATACCATATTTGGCAAAAGCACTTTTTATTTTGAACATAAGGGAATGGTTTTTATCGGGACAGGATCGGGGCCAAATATGCGTATGGGGCCCGGTCAAATTCCAAGAGAAGATGTTGTTTGGTTGCAGCAGGTGCTAAAAACAGTTGGAAGCAAACCTGTTGTCTATATTAATCATTATCCACAGGATTCGTCGCTCAATAACTGGTATAGTGCGATAGATCTTATTAAGCAGCATAATATCCAGTTTATGCTTTGTGGCCATGGCCATATTAATAAGCTATACAATTCCGAAGGAATAGCTAATGTTATGTGCCGTTCTAATTTAAGAGCTAAAGATTCCATAGGTGGATATAACATCATAACCATTTCTGGCGGGGCGGGCACTTTTCAGGAAAAGCGACCTTCAATACCTGTAAAAGAAGCCTGGTTAACATTGAAATTGTCTGAATATAAACCAGACTCAATTGCTTATAAGAGGCCTTCTTATGAAGTCAATAATAGGCAAACGAGCGTTAGGTCTGTTTGGGAATATCAGGACGATAGTGATCTGGGGACAGGAATTTCTTTGTATAAAAGATTAGCTATAACGGCAAATACAAAAGGAGAAGTATATGCATTGGATATAAAAAAAGGCAAGAGAATCTGGACATTTGAATCCAATGGTAAAATTTATTCGACTCCGGCTGTAGCTTCAGGAATAGTAGTTGTAGGTTCGTCAGACCATTATATATACGGACTCTCTGCAAAAAACGGTGAATTGTTATGGAAGATCAAAACCGATAAAGCTGTATTGGGTTCTCCTGTAATTTATCAGGATAGAGCATATATCGGAAGTTCTGATCATATTTTCCGGGCAATAGACATCCTAACCGGTAAATTAGTTTGGGAATATAAAGATGTAGAAGGTTTTGTTGTGACGAAACCACTTATTTATCGAAATAAAGTATTTTTTGGAAGCTGGGGCAGACATTTTTATGCGCTGGATTTAAAAACAGGTAATCTGGTCTGGAAATGGAATAACGGTTCTGCCAATAGAATGTACTCTCCCGCCGCATGCTATCCTGTAGGTGCCTATGGAAAGGTGTTTATTGCGGCTCCTGATAGATATTTTACAGCGTTTGATGCTGATAATGGAAAAGTATTATGGAGAATAACCAATCCGAAAAACAGAGTAAGGGAATCTATAGGTATTTCTAACGATTCTGCTACTGTTTACGCTAAGACTATGGATGGTAAGGTTATTGGAGCTTCTACTAAAGGAAATACCTATGAAGAGAACTGGACATCTTCGCTTACACTTCCTTATGAAATAAGTCCGACTGCGATTACCGAAAGTAACGGATTGGTATTTATTCCTTCTCAATCTGGTTTGGTAAGTGCTCTGTATCGGAAATCGGGTGAAATTGCATGGCAGTATAAAACTTCTAATAGTCTGGTTAATACTGTTTTTTCATTGGGTAAAAATAGAGTCCTGGTAAGTACTATGGATGGGAAAATTAATTGTTTGAAATATCGTTTTAGATAGAAGCATGAAAAAGTGGCTTTTTGTTATTCTGTTTTGTTATCCTGTGTGTATGTATGCTCAGGATTTTTTACAGCGGACTCCGCAGGCAGTTCACTGGGCAGATAGTGTGCAAGGAAAGTTAAATAAGAGACAGAAGATTGCACAATTAATGGTGATTCGTGTTTCTGAACGGCAAAATGGCAAAGATGTATTTTTTGAAGAAAAGGTAGCTAAAGATGTAAGGAAATATAAAATAGGTGCATTGTGTCTGTTTCAGGGTAATTCTCTAAAGCAGGCAGAAGTACTTAACCGGCTTCAATCTCTATCTAAAGTGCCACTAATGGTTACTGTAGATGGAGAAACCGGTCTTGGAATGCGCTTTTCTGATGTGAAACCCTTTCCAAGCCAGTTAACAATAGGAGCGACTCATGATCCTGATTTAGCTTATAAAGTAGGAGCGGCAATGGCAGAACAATGTCATAGAGCAGGAATTCAGGTTAATTATGCGCCTGTGGTCGATATCAATAACAATCCGGCTAATCCGGTAATCAATGTTCGTTCCTTTGGTGAAGATAAAGAGATGGTAGCCAAAATGGGCGTTAAAATTATGAGGGGTATGCAGGATAATAATATCATGGCTTGTGCCAAGCATTTCCCGGGGCATGGCGATGTAAGTGTAGATTCTCATTATGATTTACCTGTCATATTGAAATCTAAAGCAGCGCTTGATAACTTAGAACTCTACCCGTTTAAAGCTTTGGCAAGAGCCGGGGTTGGAAGTATGATGATGGCTCATTTATATATTCCGGCAATAGATTCCGAAAAGAATAAGGCAACATCCTTATCAAAGAATAATGTTACACATCTTTTGCGGGACGAAATTGGTTATCAGGGACTAACCTTTACCGATGCTTTAGAGATGCAAGGCGTGGCTAAATTTTATCCTCAGGGACTAGCATCTGCAAAATCTATTATTGCGGGCAATGATATGCTTTGCCTGCCGGGTGATATCAAAGGAAGTATCAAAAAAATAAGAAAGTCTATCAGAAAAAAAGAACTTACATGGGATGATATAGATGAAAAAGTTAATAAAGTACTCATTTCAAAATATCATTTAGGTTTAAAGCAGTTACATTATGTTGATACAGCGAATATAGCTGCCGATTTAAATAAAGATGTATATGCTATTAAAAAAGAGGTTTATGAAAAGGCAATTACAGTCTTAAATAAGACAGACTCGACATTGTTTAACCTTGCGGCAAATGCTAAAATTGCTTATGTTGCTGTTGGTGTAAAATCCGATAATAAGTTTGCAGACTTGTTAAAATCTAATTTCAATACAGACGTTTATCTATTTGATAATAGTTCATCAAAAGAAGATGTACGAAAAATAATTAGTAATTTAAACGAAAAATATAATGCAATAGTGTTGGGTCTGCATCAGTTTAATAGGAGTCCCGCAAACGATTTTGGAATTTCACCAATTTCGACCATGTTAATAAGCTCAATCTTACAAAAAGATAAGGTGCTTGGTTTTGTTTTTGGAAATCCTTATGCTGCCAACAAGTTCTCGGAAGCAAAGAATTTGGTTGTGTGTTATGAAGACGATGAGATCATGCATGAGACCGCATTGAGGTTGTTGAGAAAGGAGATTAACCCGGAAGGAAGATTGCCTGTGAGCATTAATGCAAGATATCAACTTGGATCGGGATTGAGTTTAAAATAGGTTTTGGTTATTTTATTCAGTAAACATATGGAATTTACAACTGAAAGAGAATCGAATTACGATGATTTGGAGAAGATGTCTGTAAACGAAATTCTTTCCAATATCAATAAAGAGGATGCAACTGTGTCTGACGCTGTTGCTAAGTCTATTCCTCAAATAGAAAAATTAGTAGAAGCTGCAGTTGAGCGAATGAAAAGAGGTGGCAGGATGTTTTATATAGGAGCGGGAACAAGCGGAAGATTGGGAGTGCTTGATGCCTCGGAATGTCCGCCAACTTTTGGGGTGCCATTTGATTGGATTGTGGGTATTATCGCTGGGGGAGATACAGCTATCAGGAGAGCGGTTGAAAATGCAGAGGACGATATGGGACAGGCCTGGAGAGACCTCGAGGAATTTGAAATAAATGAAGATGACGTAGTGATTGGTATTGCAGCTTCCGGTACTACGCCTTATGTAATTGGCGGTTTACAGAAAGCTAATGAAAAAGGAATAGTAACAGGTTGTATCGTATGTAATTCAGGAAGTCCTATTGCAGCTGAAGCTCAATATCCTGTAGAAATTGTAGTAGGTCCGGAGTTTGTCTCGGGTTCTACAAGAATGAAATCCGGAACAGCACAGAAACTTGCGCTAAATATGATCAGTACAACCGTAATGATTCAAATGGGTAGGGTGAAGGGAAATAAGATGGTTGATATGCAACTGACTAATCACAAGTTAGTTAGCAGAGGTACCAAGATGATCGTACAGGAAACCGGTGTAAGTGAAGAGAAAGCCTCTCAATTGCTGGAAAGATATGGTAGTGTGCGAAAAGCCATAGAGAGTTGTACCCATCACTAAAATATTTTTAATAAAGACCCTGTTGTTTTAACAATTATTATCATCTTGTGTTGGTAAAAAATGACTTTAATTTATTGACAAAATAATATATATGTCTCCCTTATTACTTTTATTGTTTTTGATTGTATACTTCTCTGTATTAATCATAATATCTTATTTTACATCAAAAAACTCTTCGGACAATTCGAGTTTCTTTATTGCCAACAGAAACTCAAAGTGGTATTTTGTCGCATTTGGTATGATAGGAACTGCACTTTCGGGTGTAACCTTTATTTCTGTTCCCGGTGCTGTAGAAAAAAGTTCTTTCGGGTATTTTCAATTTGTATTGGGTAATGCAGTAGGATTTATTCTTATAGCAACGGTGCTGCTGCCGCTGTATTACCGACTGAATCTGATTTCCATCTATACTTATCTTGAAAAAAGATTTGGTTATTGGAGCTATAAATCCGGGGCAATGATTTTCTTGATATCCAGAACGATAGGCTCTGCCTTTAGACTTTACCTGGTGGCAATTGTTCTTCAAAAATTTATTTTCGATGCTTGGAATGTTCCATTCTGGATCACTATAGTTATATGTTTGCTTTTAATATGGTCTTACACTTTTAAAGGAGGGTTAAAAACAATTATTATTACCGATACACTGCAAACTGTATTTCTTTTGTCATCGGTGATATTGTCTATTTATTTCATATCAAAAGGTTTAAATATAGATCTGAAACATACTTTTGAAGCTGTAAAAGAAAGCTCTTATTCCAGAATATTCTTTTGGGATGATTTTGGTTCCAATAAAAATCATTTCATTAAACAGTTTTTAGGAGGTATATTCATTACAATTGCGATGACTGGTTTAGATCAGGATTTAATGCAGAAGAATCTGAGTTGTAAGAATATCTGGGAGGCACAGAAAAATATGCTGTCTTTTACCGGGATTTTTGTGGTAATGAATCTCTTCTTTTTAAGCGTAGGTGCATTGCTTTACATTTATGCAAATGCTAAAGGTATAGATACCGCATCTTTAGGTACTCCAGATCATTTATTTCCGGAAATAGCCCTGAACTATCTGGGAGTTGTACCTGCAATTATTTTCATGCTGGGGTTAACTGCTGCCACATTTGCAACTACTGATTCGGCCTTAACAGCATTGACTACATCTTTTTGTGTAGATTTTCTGCATTTTGATAAGAAAGGAGATACAAACGATCCTGTGTTGGTAAAGCAAAGGCATTGGGTACATCTGGCTTTTTCTTTTGTAGTTTTTCTGGTGGTATTGGTTTTCAAAATCATCAATGACGACTCTGTGGTAAATGCTATTTTTAAAGCAGCGGGTTATACATACGGGCCTTTGCTTGGTTTATTCGCTTTCGGAATGATAAGCAAAAGAAGTATAAAAGATAAATTAATTCCCTATATCTGTGTGCTTTCGCCTGCTATTGCATTCTTTATAGATAAAGAATCATTAAGCTGGTTTGGATACTCAATAGGTTTTGAATTAATTATTATCAATGCCCTTATTACTATGCTTTGTATGTTGCTGACAAGCAGTCGAGCGAGAGATCTGGCTTAATTTTTTTTAGAATATGGTTATGATTTGTTCGGGGTTAACTTGGATAAATCATAACTATTTTCAATTTTAGTCGTTTATAAAATATCTGAAATGAACATTGGTGAACTGTTAAAAACTATCATCCCTACGGATAGAATTAAGGATAGATTAATAGATGTTGTAGCATATGCAGCTGATGCAGGTTTTTATCACCTGACGCCAAAAGCTGTGGTTCAGCCAGTATCAGTTGATGAGATTGTTGCATTATTTCGATTTTCTCATCAACATCAAATGCCTATGACATTTCGGACAGGCGGTACCAGTCTTTCGGGACAATCTATAACCGATGGTATATTAGTGGACCTGAGTCAGTACTGGGATCATATAAATGTAGAACAAGGGGGGGCGCAAGTTCGGGTGCAGCCGGGAATAATAGGGGCGGCAGTAAATAACAAACTTAGAAGTTTTGGGAAGAAAATAGGACCGGATCCGTCTAGTATTAATTCAGCTATGATAGGAGGTATTCTCTCTAATAACTCAAGTGGGATGTGTTGTGGTGTACATGCTAACTCTTATCATACTACAAAGTACATTAAATTTATATTGCCTAATGGCAAGTGCTATAGTACAGAAACGCCGGAAGATTATACTCGCTTTGCAGAAGAGTGTCCGGATATATTTAATACATTAACTAATCTGAGAGAGCAGATTATTTCTAATCCTGCTTTGTATGAGGTCATCCGTCATAAATACCAGACAAAAAATACAGTAGGATATTCTGTCAATTCTTTTATTGATTATGAACAACCTTTAGATATTCTGGCTCATTTACTAATCGGGGGAGAAGGGACATTGGGATTTATCGCTGAAGCGGTTATGCAAACCATAGACGATTATAAAGAGAAGTCTACGGCATTGCTGTATTTTCCGGATATTTACGAAGCCTGCAAGGCTATTGTGCCATTAACAGACTCGGGAGCGGAGGCGGTAGAATTAATGGATAGGGCTTCTTTGCGGTCTATAGAACACATTAAAGGTGTACCAGATCTACTCAAAACGTTGCCGGAATCTGCAGCGGCATTGCTGATCGAATATCAGGCACATACAAAAGAAGATCTGGAAGAAAAAATTAATCAGTTTTTATTGCTCTCTGCAGAATTGAGTTTGTTAAGTCCGGCGGTATTTACTCAGATACCGGGAGAACAAGCATTTCTCTGGACATTGAGGAAAGGTATGTTCCCGTCAGTTGGTGCTGTAAGGGCTAGCGGCTCTACCGTGATATTAGAGGATATAGCTTTTCCTGTTGCGACTTTAGGAGATGCTATATTAGATCTGCAAAAGCTGTTTAAAGCATATGATTATACCAATGCGATTATTTTTGGCCATGCCAAAGATGGAAATATTCATTTCGTGGTCACACAATCGTTTCAGAGCCCGTCTGAGATAGAGCGTTATGATAAGTTCCTGCGTGATGTGGTACTTTTGGTTGTAGAGAAATACAAAGGAACGCTTAAAGCAGAACATGGCACTGGTAGAAATATGGCGCCGTTTATTGCAACAGAATGGGGTGAAGAAATTTATGCTATTATGAAAGCGCTTAAAGCGGTTATTGATCCTAGAAATCTCTTAAATCCGGGAGTTATTATTAATGAAGATAAAAAAGCGCATATTGCTAATCTGAAAGATTTACCAACTGTAGAATATGAAGTTGATAAGTGTATGGAATGTGGTTATTGCGAGCATGTTTGTCCCAGTAGAAACCTCACCCTTACTCCCAGACAGCGTATAGTTGTGCGTAGAGAACTGCATACCTTAAAACGAAAAGGTAAGAAAACCGACTATAATACGCTTTTAGAGCAATATCAATATGATGGTTTAGATACCTGTGCCGTAGATGGTTCTTGTGCTTCGGCTTGTCCTGTAGATATCAATACTGGTGATCTGGTAAAACGTTTAAGAAGAGAAAACCATAGTGATTTTTCTAATAAAGTAGCTCTGCAGATTGCGAAAAATTTTGCTTTCGCATCTTCTGCTACTGAATTTGGAGTTAAAGCTGCTACCGGAATTAATAACTTTTTAGGAGGTAATGTTTTAAATAAACTAACCAGAACGATAAAAGACATTATACCTGTTATGCCGCAATGGTCTAACCAAATTAAAGCGACAGGAAATATAAGGTCCAGTTATAAAAAAGACGGCGAAGATGCAATAGTCTATATGCCAACATGTATTTCCAGAATGATGGGAGGGCCGGGGGTTAGTGGTAAGAAAAATATGATTGATACCATGGCAAGCATATCTGCTAAAGTAGGGATTGCTTTTAAGATTCCTAAAGAGATTAGTGGAATGTGCTGTGGGCAAATGTTCTCCTCTAAAGGTTATCAAAAAGCTTTTGAGTATGCTGTAAATCATTCTGTAGAGCAGATATGGGAAGAGAGTAACCAAGGGAAACTTCCGGTAATGTTAGATGTAAGTTCTTGTACGCATACTTTGCAGGGGAGCAGAAATTATTTAACAGATATCAATAAACAAAGATTAGATTCATTAAGAATTATCGATAGTATAGATTATATAGACGAGTTTATTATTCCAAGAGCAAAGTTGCTGCGTAAAAAACAACGAATTGTTTTGCATCCGGTGTGTTCGCTGAAAAAAATGGGGCTAAATGCCCAGTTTAAAAAAATAGCAGATTTTTTTGCCGAAGAAGTAGTTGTTCCTTTTAACGCTTATTGCTGTGGGATGGCAGGAGACAGGGGGTTTTTATTTCCAGAACTCACCCAATCTGCAACCGCAATGGAGGCTCAGGAGGTTAATTCCTGTGGTTCGTTTGATGGTTACTACTCTTCAAGTAAAACCTGTGAAATGTCACTGTCTGACGCAGTAGGGAAGAATTACGAATCTATAGTTTATCTGGTAGACGATTGCATATAATTATATAGCGATAATTAGGTTAAGAGGTGTCTAAGTTAGAGATACCTAAAAGTTTAAACAAAATTTAGTTTTTAGATTGAAATGAGCCCGCTATTCCATCGGGCTCATTTGTTTTATAGCTACTTATTCTTTTCATAAAGTGTCTTTATTTAAGGTCTTTTTTAAGCGAAGGTGGTTTATAAAGCGGAGTTCCAACGATTATCATCTACACTTTTCTGATTTTAGTTATTGTTTGTTATTGCTTGAATTTGCGTATTGTTGCAGTTTTTGATCTGGTTTTACGTTTTTTCGAAAAACAGCTGTTACGACTTATTTATTGCTAATATGCTTGTTATTAGTATAAAATAAAAAATATAAACTTGCAAGTTTCTGATTTTTGCGTAAATTAGTTTCGTGTTTGTGCGTTTTTTGTTTTTCAACATGCATTAAAACTAATAGGTCAAATTTATAAACCGATTTAATAATCTGAACATGAGAAAATCATTACTCTTCTCTGCTGCTTTAGGATTTTTGCTGTTACCCGAACTCTATGCCGAGACTTGGGTGAAGGTGGCGTCGAGAGATCTTTTGAAAGAAACATCTCGTTATGGGATGCAACAGAATATCGTACAAGGTACGGTATCGGACAAGGATGGTCCTATTGCCGGAGCATCTGTTTCTATTGTGGGTACTTCAAAATCGACTATGACTGATTTAAATGGTCATTTTAAGATTGAAGCAACAAAAGGGCAAACGTTGCGGGTATCTTTTTTAGGTTATAAACCAACGGATGTTGTTGTTACCTCTTCTCAGGTGAATATTTCATTAGACAATGAAGATAAAGTTCTGGATGAAGTTGTTGTTGTTGGTTATGGTCAGCAAAAAAAGGGACACTTAACAGGAGCTGTATCTAATGTGGATGTTAAGAAAACCTTTGGAAATAGACCAATTCCTGATGTTGGCCGTGGATTGCAGGGGGCGGTACCTGGCTTATCTGTTGTTGTCCCATCCGGGGAAGTGGGATCAGATCCTATAATAAAGATTCGTGGTCAGGTAGGGTCGGTCTTAGGTTCCAGTAATCCATTAATATTGGTAGACAACGTGGAAATTCCAAGTATCAATATGGTTAATCCCGATGATATTGAAAGTATAACGGTTTTGAAGGATGCTGCATCCGCCGCTATTTATGGTTCTAAAGCTGCTTTTGGTGTAATTTTAATTACCATGAAGAAAGGTACTGCAACGGAGTCAAATACCGTTTCTTATTCTAATAATTTTGTCTGGCAATCTCCATTTAAAGATATTGATATTGCTGGTATAGATGGATTAGAGTATACTTTAGATGCGCATGAAAATATGAAGCAAGCAGGTCCTGCGGGGGGATTTTGGCGTATAGATCGTACCAGCTTCGAAAAAATTAAAGAGTGGCAGCAAAAGTATGGCGCTACAGTAAAGTATGATGATCCCGTTTTATATGGTCGTGACTGGTGGTGGGATGGTACTCAAAAATTTGGATATCGTATCTATGATCCGGTAAAAACGATGGTTAAAGATCATGCTTTTTCGAATATTCATAATTTGGGTATCAATGGAAAAAGCGGAAGAACTGCCTACAATATGAGTGTGGGTTATTTGGGACAGGAAGGTATGATGAAACCGGCTGTTCATGACGACTTCAGGAGAGTTACTCCTACAGTGAATGTGAGTACTCAGGTCACAGACTATTTGACTTTACGTGGAGGTGCGCGTTATTCTGAAAGTACCAAAAGAAATCCAAACTCGTTGTATGTGGACGGATTTGCTGCCGACCCGTGGTTGTATCTTTATCGCTGGTCGCGTTTATTTCCGGTTGGAGTACAGGAAAATGGAAAGGATATCATCGATCCGGCTTTTTCGGCAAGAAAATCTAACGATGAGATAAATAAGAACAGGTTCTTAAATATTAATTTCGGAACGACGATTAATCTTACAAAAAAATGGGACATTCAGGGAGATTATGCTTACCAAACAGAAAATAATAACGAAATATCATCTGTGCCTTATGTGCAGGGAAAGACGCATTGGTATGGTGTAAATGCATTATTTGATGAGAGTGGGAATAGGGTATATGTAGATGAGAACGGAATTCCGACAGATAACGGAGGAATGCCGGCTTATGAATTCCCGATGACAGATTATACCTTAAAGGAAAATACCTACTTCTATCAATATGGTATTAATACCAAAAGACATACCTTTAATGCCTTTTCTACCTATAATCTCGATTTAAAGGAACACCAGATGAAGTTTATGCTCGGTACGAATATCGTAGCATATGATTGGAGGAGTCAGTCTTCTAAGCGAACAAACTTGATTAACAATGATAATCCGCAAGTTAACTTTGCTACCGGAGTGGACAAAATAACGGGAGGGACAAATTGGGATTCGCAAGCAGGTTTTTTTGGCCGCATAAATTATGCTTTTAAAGATAAGTACCTTTTTGAAGTGGGTATGAGACGTGATGGAACATCTAAGTTTCCGACACATCTGAAGTGGCGTTCATATCCTTCGGTTTCTGGAGGATGGGTAATTTCTGGTGAAAACTTTATGGAATCGATAAAGCCGGTATTGAGTTTTGCAAAACTTAGGGCTTCCTGGGGTTCTATTGGAGACCAGTCGGTGCCCAATGACTTATATATTGCAACCATGAATATTGATAAAAATTCATGGTTAACCTCTGCTGGTCAACAATTTTATCAGATGGCTACTCCGGGAGCTATATCCGGGGATATTACATGGCAGGATATTGAGCACTTGAATATTGGGGCCGACCTGAGATTTTTTAATAATAAGCTTGGTATTACCGGAGAATGGTTTCAAAGGAATACGAATAACATGATTGTTGGAGGTGATGTTTTGCCGGACACTTATGGTACGGCAGCTCCGCAAGGTAATTATGGTAATTTAAGAACTCGCGGTTGGGAAATTGCCGCTGATTTTAGTCATTATTTTGAAAATGGTTTAAAATTGGTCTTCAATGCAAACCTTGCTGATGCAGTAACTTTTGTAACCAAAGGTGCGGATTTTAAGACACCATGGGAAAATAGATCTTTAGGGACAACTTTTTCTACAGGTAGACGATATGGAGATATTTATGGTTTTGTGACAGATCGTCTGTATCAGGAAGGAGACTTTGTGTATGATGATTTGGGAAATTTTGTGCAAACAGATATTATTTATAATGGTACCAGCAAGAGAACCAATATGTTGGTGGGGAGTAATCCGGTTTATCAAACTTACTTCGAAGATGGTAATCAAACCATGCTGATGAGTCCGGGGGATATTAAGTTCGTTGACGTTAATGGAGACGGTTATATTGACGCAGGCAAAGGGACCAACGGAGATCCTGGTGATCGCGTTGTTATAGGTAATACAACACCGCGTTATGAATATGGTTTCAGGCTGGGAGCAGAATACAAAGGTTTTGATCTGTCTATGTTCTTCCAGGGAGTCGGTAAACGCCAGATTTGGGGATCAGGTCAGCTGGCAATTCCCGGATACTTTGCGAAAGAAGGTGCTATGCCGCAGGCTATTGCCGGAAATTACTGGAAGCCAGATCGTACAGATGCTTTCTATCCTCGGGCCTGGAATTTAAATGGAGCAAATGAAGGTTATGTTATGCGTGTGCAATCCAGGTATTTATTAGATATGTCCTATTTGAAAATCAAGAATATCACCTTGGGTTATAATATAGACCCGGCGATACTTAATAGGATTAAACTATCTACGGTACGTATTTATGTTTCGTTAGAGAACTATTTTACGTTTGACAACTTGAGAGGACTGCCTATTGATCCTGAAGCGATATCAGGAGTATCCATGTTGAGACCTGGTGGGAATTATAACTTGGGTAGGACGGGGACTTCGAACCCTCCTTTCAAATCGGCTTCAATGGGGTTGCAAATTGGTTTTTAACTATTAATATCTAAGAAATGAAAATCACATATAAAATATTACTAGTCGTCGCAGCTTTAGGTTTTTCTGGATGTGAGAAACTTTTAGACCGTCCTCAACTGACTGAGGAAAATGACGAGACGGCATGGTCAAGTGAAGAAAAATTAAGATTGTACGCTAACAAGTATATGGCCTATTTTTTTGCGTGCTATAGTGGTGGTGCTGCTCCGTTAATTAATTTTACAAATAGCGATGACATTGTTGTGCAAGGTAAACAGCCTAACTTTACAAGAGCTGTACCTGTTAACTCTATTTGGGACATGGAGAATATTCGCTCGACAAATATCATGATCTCGCGTATAGAGAGTAAAATGACAGGTGTGCTTACTGAGGAAGCGAAGAATCACTGGCTGGGGGTCGCCCGTTTTTACAGAGCAGTGGATTACGCTAATCTGGTAAGATCATACGGTGATGTACCTTATTATGATTTTGAGTTACAAGATATAGATACTGATCAGCTTTATAAACCCAGAACATCACGTAACGAAGTGATGGACCATGTATATGAAGACTGGCAATTTGCATTGAACAATGTGAGATTGAACGATGGTGACCAAACCTTAAACCGTTATATTGTTGCAGCAATGGTATCCAGACTGGCTCTGTTTGAAGGAACCTGGCAAAAGTATTATTATAATAACACAGAGCGGGCCAGGAAATTTTTAGAGTTGTCAAGAGATGCTGCACAAATAGTAGTAAACAGTAAGAAATTTGCTATCGAACTTGATTATAAATCGCAATTTACTTCTAAAAGCTTAGCGGGTAGTAAAGATATGATTTTGTATCGCGTATATGATGGTGCGGTTGGAGTAACACATTCTATTTCCTCGTACGGAAATCTTCAGGAATCTACCTTAAATGGTCCAACAACAGATTTGATTAAGGCTTACATCTTAAATGATGGAAGCGTTTGGGAAACCAGTACAATGGCTGATGCAAATGATTTTGATATCACCAACCTGATAGAAACCAGAGATTCACGTTTTGAGGCAACATTCTATTCAAAGCCAGATGCTTTAAATAAAGGATCGTTGTTTTATATTACTAAGTTTTTTCCCCGTGAAGTCGAAAAAATCTTAAAAGAAGTACCGCCAAATGACAGAACACCAGAGCAAGCAACCCTGATTGAGGTTAATAAAGGTTCGAAAAATGAGACGGATGCACCGGTACTCAGGTATGCAGAAGTGTTGCTTAACTTGATTGAAGCCAAGGCTGAACTAGCGACTGTTGGAGGTGATGCGGTAACGCAGACAGATATTGAAGCCACAATTAATGTTATCCGGAAACGTCCTTTAGCTCCGGAAGCAATTGCCAGAGGGGTAAAGCAAACTGCAGCTATGACACTTGCTAATTTGCCTGTTGACCCGAGTCGCGACCCCGGAGTTTCTGCGCTGATATGGGAGATTAGAAGAGAGCGTCGCATGGAGTTTGTTTTCGAAACTTTCCGTTTGACTGATTTGAGACGTTGGTCTAAGCTGGAGTATATGGATAATGATGAAAATGAAGATCTTTTATCTGGAGGTTGGATAGATTTTCCTGCGCAAATGGCAAGTTATATTGCTCCGGCACAGATTGGGAAGCTTTCTGTTGTAGACCTTAATGGAAATGAAACAGTTTATACCGGATCAAACTCTGCGCTGATGAAGGGATTTTATAAAAATCAGGAAAGTGAGGGTAGATTACCATTTTTAAATATCTCAAATGTGAATCCTTATCTGACACCGATAGGATTTAATCAAATGGATCAGTATAGAGCAAAGGGTTACGAATTGAAGCAAACTCAAGGATGGCCCGAGTATTAATCTTTTTATTATTTAAGAGATAGTTATGAAATTTATATCAAATATTTCGAAAGCAGGCCTTGTTATCACGATGCTTTTTACTGCATTTGCAATAACGTCCTGTAAGGATGATCTTCCAGGAGAAATGGATACGTCATTACAATTTACTGAATTGAAATCGATTAAGATTTTAAATACTGGTGCCAACGGAGATGTGGTTTTGGAAGGAACAATAGATGAGAACACCAAGAAAATTTCTTTTCCCAGGATTGATACGCTAACTAATTTTGAAAACTTAAAATTTGAAGCAGTTGTATCAGATGGGGCTAAGCTGGAACAGGATGTTTTTAATATAGAATTTGAAGAAGGGAAGTCAGAAAAGCAAATCGTTCTGAAAGTAGTGAATGCTCCCAGATATCGAGAGTATGCCGCTGACCTTCGATTGAAAGTACCGGTATTCGGAGGAGACTTTTCAAAAGCTGTAGTATATGATTATTCTAATAATGTTGCACCAAATCCAATATATCCAGATTTTGTAGGATTAGCGACTCGCGGGACTGGATTTGATGGAGAACACGTATTAATTGTAGCAAGGACAAGTACTGCACCTCATTTATTAAAAGTATCCGATTTGAAAAATAATTTAATAGCACCAATAAAATTGAATTTAACGGGTGTTAGTTTGGGAACGTATACCTACAATATGGGAGCTATTGTAAATGGACATACTTATGTAATTAATTTGTCTTCCAATACAGCCGCAAGCCCGCTTAGAATTTATCACTGGACTGATCCTGGTGTAGCTCCAAATATGATAGCTGATTATAATGTAGGTACTATAGCCAATGCAGGGGTTAGGCATGGAGATAATTTTTCGATCAATTTAGATAAAGATGGCAATGGTTATATTCATTTAATTAGTACCACTGCGCCGATGTTAAGATTTAAAGTATCGAATTATACTCAGGTTTCGGAACCTACAGCTTTAAATAATGGTAATACTTATGGTCAATGGTCTTCTTTTTTGAGAGTTGAAAATACCGATGATTACCTGCTTACAGGGAATACTTTACCTATTTCTGTTGTAAGTTCCTCTGGAACTATAGCATACACCATGAAACTTAGTTCTTTGCCAAAGAATGCGGTTGATGCTCGTGTGGTAACTTTTAACCAGATGCGTTACTTATTGGTTGTAACTGTTGCCAGGTATGCTGGTGAAACTGCAAACATAATGGTTTATAATATTAATAGAGGAAAGAATATAGTCGAAGCTTTGGGGTATTTTGAAGGAAGTGATGATAAAAGTGCAGTTTTTGACTATGTATTAAGTACTGGTGTAAACTCTGCTCCGGCTTCACAAACTGGCTTTGCTATAAAAAAAGATACGCAAGGTAAGGATGAAAAACTTGTTCTTTATGGAGCAGCGGCGGATGCAGGTTTTGCAATTATTGAAGTGCCTGTTAATGTTGCTGCCGACTAATTTTTTATCAAAAAGGGCATCCACATTTGAATGGCAAATAGCCGGATGCCTTTTTTGCTTTTATAACGCTTAATATTTTGATTACATGAAAAGACTACTTCTTAACGCGGGTGTTTTTCTCTGCCTGGCCTTGATTTTAAATAGCTGTAGTAAAGATTCGGGAGTTACACCAACTCCTGACCCTGAACCGCCTGTTTCTACAGGTTTAAACTTTCCTAAAAAAGAAATGCGAGCCGCCTGGTTCGCAACGGTGTGGGAATTGGACTGGCCTGGAATACGCGGAGAAGCAGGACAAAAACAAAAATATAGAGACATGTTGGATCGTCTTCAGGAGCTTAAGTTTAACGCTGTGATTTTTCAGGTAAAAGGAATGGCTGATGCGTTTTATAACTCTCCTTATGAGCCATGGTCTGCATCAATTTCCGGAACCAGAGGAGTAGATCCCGGATATGATGTCTTAAAATTCCTGATTGATGAAGCGCATGCCCGGGGTATGGAGTTTCATGCCTGGATGAATCCTTACCGGATTTCCACCAGAGCAGATCAATCTGGTTCATTTGCTGCTTTACCATCCACCATTCCTTCTGCCTGGACTATAGATTTACCAACTATTCGGATATATAATCCTGCTATGCCAGAGGTAAGGCAGCGATTAAATGATATTGTAAAAGATTTGATCAGCAAGTATAATGTAGATGGAATTCATTTTGATGATTATTTTTATCCCTCAGGATTCACTTATAATGATGATGCTGATTTTACAAAATACGGAGCCGGATACACAAAAAAAGAAGATTTTAGACGTGGTAATGTAGAAAAGGCTATTGAAGGTGTTTTTAATACGATAAAAGCTACAAAACCAGAAGTAGTTTTTTCAGTTTCACCGGCTGCAAGCAGATCCTATAATTATAATACTATGTTTGCTGATGTACCTAAATGGACATCTTCAGGTTGGGTGGACATATTAATACCTCAGTTGTATCAGGAAATTGGGAACTCCTCAAATCCTTTCGAAGGTAATCTTGCAGATTGGACACAATTTAGAGGAAAGGCGCAGCTTGTTATCGGACATGGTTATTATAAATTTGGAGCTTCTGATGGCGGAGCGGCATTTCAAAATGTTGAACAATTAGCCAGACAATTTGATTTAGTGCGGAAAAATAAATATGCTGTTGGCTCTGCGATATACTCAGCTCGTGATGTCATGGCCAATAGAATTGGTATTACAGATAAGCTAAAAGAACTTTATAGCCCTAATGTGGTTATGCCTTTTGCCGGTCGGGAAGTAGCTCCGAAACCAACTATTCCAACCAATTTAAATCTAAATGGTAATGAATTGACCTGGAAGGTGTCGGGAACTAA
This sequence comes from Pseudopedobacter sp., assembly GCF_040392825.1. Taxonomy (NCBI): domain Bacteria; kingdom Pseudomonadati; phylum Bacteroidota; class Sphingobacteriia; order Sphingobacteriales; family Sphingobacteriaceae; genus Pseudopedobacter; species Pseudopedobacter sp. The sequence continues at coordinate 13,465 of NZ_JBEBVH010000007.1, read as the reverse complement.
TTTAAGAACGGTAGTGTATTATTTTTCAGATCTGAAGGCTGCAGGTAAAGTTGTGGGAGTTACCCGTAATACTACAATGAATGTTACAGAAAAAGGTTTTTATTGTGTGACTACAATCAATGTCGATAACCTGGAGAGTACAGCTACAGCAACTATAGAAAAGAAGTAATTTGGAATCGCCCCGAAGAGCTTGATTCAGCTAACTGAATCAAGCTCTTTTTAATTTACTCTTATAGCGGTTATTAAAAATGGTATTGTTATAAGTCGAAGCTAAGACTATATATTATTTATTAGTAAGTGTTTATTTGTCAAAATAACAATATTTTACAGGCTCCTTTGTTTATTTCTGACCTAATTCCAGAATCTCTTTTACCGAAAAATCCCAGGTAATTGTTATAGTGTTTTTACACGATTACATTGGTTAAGATAATGTTTTGCATTTTTATGCATAATCTAAAAATATTTTTGCATTTTCTTGCATGATTGCAATGATTTATGCTTATATTAGCTTAGTTATCATTTACTTATAAACCAATTCAACCAATTCCAATGAAAAATGTGCTATACCTATTGCCATTGGTTTTTTTCTTTTGTGTAGGATCTTTGCTTGCGCAAGAAAAAAACATCTCGGGAGTTGTTCGATCTGCAGCAGATAACTTGCCTTTGGCAGGTGTTTCTGTAAAAATCAAAAACTCCAGTGAAGGAACGCAAACTAATCCCGACGGGAAGTTTGTATTAAATGCCAGTCCGTCTGATGTGCTGGTTTTTTCCTATTTAGGTTTTTTGTCTCTGGAACGGACTGTGGGAATGGATAACGTGATAAACGTTACCATGCAGGAAGACACGAAGACCTTAAGCGAAGTGGTGGTTACCGCTCTCGGTGTCCGCCAGAACAAAAGGTCCTTAGGCTATTCTGTACAAGAGCTAAGTTCAAAAGATTTTGAAGCCACTAACCAAACAAATCCTCTGAATGCGCTGAAGGGTAAAATAGTGGGGGTTCAAATCACTGGTTCGGGTGGAGCTGCGGGAGCAGGTTCCAGAGTTCAGGTTAGGGGGATAAATTCTTTAAGTCCGAGTGCAGATAATCAGCCACTATTTGTTATAGATGGTATTCCGGTGTCAAATGCAACAGACAACTTTGCGACAAATGCCAGTATCGGAATTTCTGATAATTTTCAGACTCCAAATCGTATTTCGGACCTCAATCCGGATGATATAGAAACAATGACAGTTCTTAAAGGGCCCGCGGCTTCTGTTCTTTATGGTTTACGGGCTGCTAACGGAGCTATTGTTATTACCACAAAGTCTGGTAAAAGCGGAAGAACAGAAGTTAGCTATAAAACATCATACAGTTTGGATAATGTAGTTAAAACCCCGCCAATTCAGACAAGATATGGCAATGGAAATAATGGCGCTTTAGCGAGTAGTGTAAATACCTGGGGACCTCCTATAGTCCCGGGAACGGCTGTTTATAATCCCTACGATTCTTTTTTTGGAACAGGACATCAATTTCAAAACTCTTTGAGTATTAGTGGTGGGAATGAAAAAGCTACCTATTATACGTCCTTTTCTAATTTCGACCAGAATGGTGTTACTCCAAATTCGGAATATGGAAAAACCTCTATTAAACTTTCTGCCAATTACAGAGCTTCTGAAAAACTAAAATTTGATGCTTCAGCAAATTATATCAAATCCGGAGGAACAAATCCAAGGACAGGTATTAGTTCTGGGGCGATTTTCTATCTTATGCGTCATACTAACACAGTTGACCCTGCAGACTACCTAAATCCGGACGGATCTCAAAAAGTATACAACGCAGCGATAGATAATCCTTTTTACTTTGCTGAAAACTCATTCCTTACAGATAATGTTAACAGAATAATAGGAACGGCGGGAATAGATTATTCTCCCAATAGCTGGCTAAACTTCAACTATAAGCTTGGTATAGATAATTATTCTGATTTCAGACAATCTTATAACGAAGTAGGGTTACTGGTATCCAGGCAAGGTTCTATGACAGAACAACGGATTGGCTATACGGAAATCAATTCGAATCTACTGGCCCGGGCAACCAAACAATTCAACAATGATTTTTCAGCAACCTTGCTTGTAGGCCAGTCTATTACTGATATTAAACGCAGCAACCTGACTACAACGGGTACTCAGGCGGTTGTTGCAGGTTTAGAAAGTATCAATAACTATGTTGTGTATAATACAACTTCAGTTAAACCGGAAAGATATATTATGGGGATTTTTGGAGATTTGAAACTCAATTACAAGAATCAACTGTTTTTAGATCTGACAGCCAGAAACGACTGGTCATCAACACTTCCGAAAAACAACAGATCTTTCTTTTATCCATCGGCCAGTTTGAGCTATATCTTTAGTGATGCATTGAAATTAGATAACGATTCGTTCCTGTCATTTGGTAAATTAAGAGCTTCTTATGCGGAAGTTGGTAAAGATGCAGATCCTTATCAGATAGGTATGTATTATACTACATTACAAGCTTTTTCGGGAGTAAGCGGAATTACGCGTGTAACAACATTCGGATCGGAAACTTTAAAGCCAGAGCGTACAAAAGGTTTGGAATTTGGAACTGAGCTCAGGTTTCTCAGAGATAGGGTTATGCTGGATATTAACTATGCAATAACCAACAGTATAGATCAGATTGTGCCTGTTCCGGTAAGTTTTGCCAGCGGTTTTGATTTATGGGTGACCAATGCCGGAGAGATTAGAAATAATTCTCTGGAGCTGCTTTTGAATGCAAATTTGATTAAATCCACAGATTTTAATCTGGATGTAAACTTGAACTGGTCTCAAACCAAAGGACGTGTGCTGTCTATGCCTGATGGAGTGAATGAAATAATTTTCAATCCCGAAAGTCCATGGAACAAACAAATCATTAAAACAGGGGGAAGACCCGGAGATTGGTATGGATGGCCATATATTAGAGTAAAAGACGACCCGACGGGAGAACATAACGGTGAATTGCTTATCGGAGCAGATGGTTACCCCATTGTTCCACAACCGCTATCGGAAAACTATCTGATTGGTAATGCATTTCCGGATTGGGTAGGGGGACTTGGATCTTCCATATCGTACAAGAATTTCGATTTCTCGTTCCAATTTAATTTCAGAAGAGGCGGCTATGTTAATGATATTGTAAAGTGGCAGCGTTATGTTACCGGGATTGGCGCAGAAACAGAAATGCGTAATACAATAGTTGTCTTTAATGGGGTGAAAAATGTGGGTACAGCAGCAGCACCACAGTATGTTCCTAACGATATTCAGGTTAATATCGATCAAAATTTTTATAATAATGCGTTTCAGTACAGGCTTTCCTCAGAGAACAATGGTTTTCAGGATGCTTCATGGATAAGATTACAAAATGTTGCTTTAGGATACCGTTTGCCAAAATCGGCCTTACCAAAAAATGGTTTTGTAAAATCGGCTTCGATATCTGTAACGGCAAACAATCTTTGGGTGACAACACCTTTTGTGGGTTTCGATCCTGAATCGAGCACTTATGGCTCGGCATCAAATGCCGTAGGATATGTTGGGACAGGTATTCCGGCAACAAGAAATATTTATTTCGGATTAAATGTTACATTCTAAGGTTATTGATTATGAAAAAGATAAAAAACAATATCATTCTGCTTGCCTTAGGAGGAGCTGCCTTAATGGCTTCTTGTGACAAGCAACTGGACATTAACGACGATCCGGAAAAATTAAAGGGATCACAGGTTACTATTTCCGGATTGTTGCCTTCTGCTATTCAGCATACAGCAACTTCATTTTGGAATGCGGGGCAATATGGTAATTATTATCCGCAATATCTGGCAGGGAACTCTGGCCAGGCGGCAAATATCGATTCGTATAACCCATACGGGTTTGACAATATCTGGGAATCTGCATATTTAAGGGCATTACCCACTTTAAAGGAAATGATTGAAAAATCGGAACAAGCTGGAGTTCCGCATTATGCGGGTATAGGGAAACTTTTAACAGCCCTGGTGCTTATGCAAAGTACAGATATTTGGGGAGATGTACCATTTTCTGAGGCATTTAATCCTGGTACTACGTGGAGTCCGAAATATGATTCTCAGGAAGAAATTTATAATGTAACTTTAAAAGGGCTTTTGGATGGCGCCATAGCAGATTTATCACAGCCTCAGCCACCATTGGCTTCATCTCAGGTAGGGACAACAGATCTTATCTATAAAGGCGTCATTAATAAATGGTTAAAAGCGGCTTATACTGCAAGAGGACGTTATTATATTCACCTTTCTAAAAAGAATATCGCAAATGCGGCCCTGGCTGCAGCGGATATAAATAATGGGTTTACAAATGCGACAGGAGCAGATGATTTACAGTTGTTTTATACCTCGGAAAGGAATCATCCCTGGTATACCAATTTATCTATAGCTACTGCTGCGTCCAGATACGCCAGACCGTCAAAATATATTATTGACTTAATGAATGGTACCAGATATCCCGGCTTGATAGATCCAAGATTGCCTATTTTAGTTGATAATGGGGGGGCTGCTACATACGTCGGAAGACCCGTAGGTACTCAGGATAATGAACAAGGTGCCAATTTGGCAAATACTGATATTACAGTAAATACTTACTATGGTAAAATGACTTCTCCAGTACCGATTATTACTTATTCTGAGGCGCAATTTATTAAGGCCGAAGCTTTATTTGCAACCAACAAACCAGTATCTTATGATGCTTATTTAGAGGGAATAAGGAGTAGTATGCAGAAATTTGGAGTAGCATCTACCAGTATTACGACTTATGTAAATAATCCGCTAATATCTAAAGGTTTTGCTGCGCTTACGCTGTCAGATATCATGATGCAGAAATATATTGCTCTTTTTCTGCAAATGGAAACCTGGACCGATATGAGAAGATATCAATATGATCCTAATATTTATTTGGGTTTAACCAAGCCGTTTAAAAACTTGTTGGGTACAGAATGGGTACAAAGGGGTAATTATGCAGATAATGAACCTGGAAGAAATCCTAATGTGCCAAAAGTGGCTAATCAGGCGGTTAAGTTATGGTTGTTTCAATAATTAGAATCTTATGAAAGCAAAGTTAAAATACATATCGCTTATAATGATGTCTCTGATATTGATGTCATGCGAAAAAGACGCCGACCAGTGGCTTAAAGACAATATTAAGATTATTGGTAAAGTCCCTGTAATTACAAGTTTTACTGTAACTCCTGCGCAGGCCGATAATAAAGTGCCCGCCGGGCAAACTATTAAACTTGATCTCAGGTACTGGTCTGAAGACCCAATCGATAAAATAGAATTGAAAGCTGCAATAGGTGCGGGGGCTTATCAGTTAGTAGAATCCAAACCTTACCAGAAAGCATATTCAAATGTATCAAAAACAGATTCTTTAATATTTAACTATCCGGTGCCAAATGTAGCGGTAGGTACAGAAATTAATATGGAAGTTACTGTTCTTAATACAAATACTTTAAAAAAGGTCTCTACCTTGAAATTAGCAGTAAAATAAGTTTTATGGGAAAGCCCTGGGCCTTAAATTCCGGGGCTTATTTTGTTTGAAAACTTTTAAAATCAGCTACTTAAATTTCACATTCTTTTGTATCTTGTGGTTTAGCGACTTAATTTTTAGACTATGGAAAAAAGAGAACTTGGAAAATCCGGGATTTTTGTATCTCCTATCACTTTTGGAGGCAATGTCTTTGGCTGGACTATAAATGAGAGCCGTTCTTTTGAACTACTTGATGTATTTGTTGGTTCTGGTTTTGATTTTATAGATACTGCAGATACTTATTCTTTCTGGGCTGATGGTAATATTGGAGGCGAATCGGAAACCATTATTGGGAATTGGTTAAAATCCAGAGGTAACAGAGATAAAGTTAAAATTGCCACAAAAGTTGGGTCTGAAAATAGAGAGCATGGCAAGAATATTACAAAAGATTATATTTTAAAAACAGTCGAAGAATCTTTAAGGAGGTTACAAACCGATTATATTGATTTATATCAAACGCATTGGGATGTTTTGGAAACACCTGTAGAAGAGACTTTGTCTGCTTATGATAAATTATTTAAAGATGGGAAGATAAGAGCTATAGGAGCATCTAATTTATCGCCAGAACGGTTGAAGGAATCTTTGAGGGTTTCAAAAGAAAAAGGATTGCCACAATACCAAACCTTTCAGCCTCATTATAATTTATACGCGAGAGAAGGCTTTGAAAAGGAGCTGGAGCAAATATGTTTGGATAATAATCTGGGGGTTATTAATTACTATTCTTTAGAATCGGGTTTTTTAACGGGGAAATATAGAACTGAAGATGATCTGGTAAAGAGTGTCAGGGGAGCAGGTATGAGCAGATATCTGAATGAAAGAGGAATCCGTATTCTGTCTGCTTTAGATGAAGTTTCTAAAAAACATAATAGTGTTCCTGCTTCGGTTGCTATTGCATGGTTGTTGCACAGGCCATCTGTTACCGCTCCAATTGTAAGTGCGACTACAAAAGATCAGTTAAATAGTATTTTATCTGCCGTTACACTGATTTTAGACGCTGAAGATATGGAGAAACTGAATCAGGCAAGCCGGTATTAGTTAAGTTATAAATAAAGTTAAAGATGAGTTAGATCTGGAGTTTTTCTCGGACTCTAACTCATTTTCTTTAAGATTTTTTCGAATGTATTCATATTCCTGGAGGTAAATTGGTCTTTCAGACTTTTTTTACCCAGAATTTTTCCGAAAGAAGAATCCAGCGTGTTTCCCTTTGGTACCTGCCAATAGAAAACGTTGCCTGTAATTTGGGCCTTTTCATTTTCAGTTTTTGAACCTGACTCAAACTCTTTCAATAAAACATGTTTGATATCACCGTCGCCTATAAAACCGTATATGTGCAGTTTTTCATCCTTCTTATAAGGATTGTTATTTAAACATTCTTCGATTTCGTCTTTTGTCCGGATGAATAAAAAAGCCTGATAGTTGAAATAAATAGACATTGCTTTTTCTAAAATAGATTTTAGCTCGGAAGTATTTCCTTCAGAAGAGAAAATGATATTACCGCTGGCTAAGACCGAAGTGACTTTTTGCATTCCCGCATCTTCGAAAACACGACAGACCTCTGCCATTTTCATGTTAGTTCCTTTAACATTTACACCGCGTAGAAAAGCGCAATATTTCATAGGTTTTGAATTGTTACTTTACACTTTCAATTTATACTTCCAACTTTAAATAACCTGCACCTGCGATACGTAATCATTTAGTAGCTGGTCATTAGGGTTTAAGTCTGTTATCAGATAATCTATAGCATTTAAATTGCAAACTCTTAATTTTTGTGAAGAGTTTAGTTTTTCTGCAATACAGACAATAGCTGTTTTTAAAGCAGATTTTAGCATTACCTTTTTTATTTGTACTACTTCCCAATCCGAATCTGTGAGACCGTCTTCAATAGAAACACTGTTAGCCCCTTGTATGCATAAGTCTACTTTAATATCGGATAATTGGCTGATAGTTAATGATCCGGTGTTAATATGGGCGCTTTTAGAAAGTTGGCCACCCAATAGAATAACGTTTACTTTTGACTTTTCTGCCAGTTCTAAAGCAACTAAAGGGCTTATGGTAAAAATAGTGCATGTGAGATTTTCGGGAAACATTCTGGCGAATTCTATCATGGTAGTTCCACCACTTACCAGTAATATCATATCGTTTTTTATAAGCGATAAGGTTTTTCTTGCAATTTCTTTTTTCGAATCCTTGGCGTAGGTATTATGTTCCTGAAATGGATATTGAAAAGACTTGGACAACGCTCCGCCGTGTACTTTCAGGATTTTTCCGCTTTCGGCCAATTCATTTAGATCTCTTCTTATAGTGTCTTCAGAGACGTTTAACTGGACGCTTAGATCAGAAGATAAAACCTTATTATGTAGATTTATCTGTTTTATAATATAATTCTGGCGCTCTTCTTTCAGCATGATAAGATATTTTTTGGAGAGTTAATTGTGTCAAAAATATAAATTAATAATGTGTCTGGACAGGGATATATTAACTGATATAATCTCTGTCTTCGTCGCTTAGCGAACTCTTGTTTTCTGTATTTGTGATTACATTTTCTGTATTCTCAATTTCCAGAGGGATTTGCTTTTGCTCCGGCTTACTTTTTGGCCTTCCCAATATCAAGCCGATAATGAAACCAATGAAAGTTAAAGAGAGCATCATGGCTAGCTTAGATACGTACATTTCTTTCCAGAGTATCTTAAAAAGAACCTCGTCCTGGTTCTGCATTAATATAACAGTTATCAATACAGTGGCACAAATAATGAATATTGTTTTAAAACTCATTTTAGTAGTTAAAGGTTAAACCTATTTCGAATATCGCATTTTTCGACGTATTTCTCTGGACTGGAAGTATAAATCTTGTATCGAGTGCAAAATTTGGTAGATAATATCTTAATAAATTCATGTCTGTTCCTAAAGAAAGGCCATAAGTTTTAAAAGGTTTACCTTGGTCAAGGTTTTCGAAATCTGTGAAAATACCACCTCTAAATCGTTTGATATAAGCTAATGGGCCTAGTTCCCAGTCAGGATAAGCAATAGGGAATCTGTAATCAAGTAATAAAGTGTTATGCAGTTTTGCGATTGGACTTAGATGTGCATATCCTCTTGCTCTGGGGATATTTGTATTGTAGATAAATGTACCTGAAGAGGTTTGTTCATTATACCTGATTTGAAAACTGTGGTTGATAAATATTCCGGGAAAGTATAAAGCTGATTTTAGGTAAATGTATTCTCCGGTGACTTTATTGTCAAAAGGATAATGCTGGTAGTTCGCTAAGACGCTTATACCAAATTTTGGGGCAAGATCCCGGACTGCTCTGGTAGTGCTGTAAGACAGATATAACTGATATTGCATGGGAAAATCTAAAGATCTTTTAAAATTGAGCAGGGCAAGAGATGGGGAAGATCTTTGAGTATAACTTGTGTTTACCATTAAACTCGTAGAAAAACCTTTATTCAGCCAGTTTTTGAAAAAAGGAACATAGATTTCAAAACTTGTTTTGCTCTCACGCCAGGTAAATGGGACTAATCTGCTCCCTCCCTGAACCGGTAATCTGGCATAGGATAGATTTTCCTGATTTTGGTAATTGACAGAAAATATGGGATAGTATTTTTTATAACTAAGTTTTGCGAAAAATTCATTGGCATTTAAGCTGCTGTTATAAGCATAACCTACCGAAGAAGAAAAAGTATTGAGTTTATTGTCAGATGCCAGGTTGAATCCAATTCTGGCATCATTGTCTATGTTTTCTACGATAGGTCTTAAACTATGGAAATAGAAAAGGTGAGCTGTCTCATTGTAACTTTTCGAGGGGTACATCTTGTTACCTACATTTGAAAATATATTTTGTGTGTTTTCCTGATGTTTAAGCTTGTTTAGAAAGATAGGAGTGTATTTGCTTGTATTTGTGTCTAAAGTTTCATTAGAGTGGCTTAAATTGCTTTTTGCGATGTTATATCCGTCTGCCTGGTAATCGTTGAATAAAATCTCGTTTCCGGAACTGGAGGTACTCACATTGCTGGCACCAAATTTAGCGTAAGTGAGCTGTTGTTTTTTTTTGCTATCAAAATCAAAATAAAATATGTTTTCAACCCCGGTGTAATGAGCTTTGTAAAGTATGCCATTGAGTCCGAATACAGGACGTGAGATAAGCTGTCGTTCTTCGTTAAATAATTTTGTCCAAAGCTTTTTATCCAGGTCGTATATCAATATTGTTTTTCCTTTTTCGTTTACTCCTGTAACCACAACTTTTTTCCCATCCTTGCTGTAAGCTGGCGTTTGTAAGGTATAGCCAGAAATTCCAGGTAAAATATTTTCAGTGGTTTTGTTATTTAGATGGATTTCTTTTAGGTTAAAATTACCAAGACTATCTACAGATACAAAAATGATTTTTTTTCCATCTGGAGAAAGCGCCGGAGAATAGCTTTTTGAATTTTTAGTAAGGGTTCTGTGAGACTTAGTGTAAATGTTGTATATGTTTATTTCGTTAAAAGTCCTTTTTCCATAACGTTTGTGAGAACGATACTCGTCCCAGACAATATTACCATTAGCATATGAAAAGTTTGGCTCCAGCTGTGGACCGATTGTGACTATTTTTTGTTCTTTTTTATCATTAAGTAATGCGATGTGATTTTGAGCAGATAAAGAAGTTTTAAGGAACAAAATCTTATTGCTGTCAATTTCGATGGGCAGTAAATAATTACCCGGATCTTGTTTGGAAGTGTTGTTTAAAGCCTGATATGGTTTAACTGTTCTTGTGCTGTTTTCACTTCTCCAGACAGAATCTATATGATGCATGGTTTTTTTATAAAGACTGGTAGAACCATAGGCTCCGTTGCGTTTCAAAGATCGGCTGAAGTTATAAGGTCTTATCGGGAAGTTTGCCATCCGGGTTAATGTCTTATCTAATATATCCGGGCCAAAATCATGTCGAAGTTTTGCATTCATATAATAACCCAAAGTATAATAGTTTGGGGTAAGGTTTTTATAAGATCCCAGGTAGTTTTTAGCATATGAATAATTTCTGTCTGAAAGTAAGTTTGCTCTCAGTGTTTGACTAAAAATAGGTTGCCTTCCCCGGCCCGCTTCTGTAAGTAAAGTTTCGGTAAGTGTGGCATCTCCTTCAAAAAACCAGGCTGGTAAATTAATGCCAAACAGGGCTAGCTTTAGTTCTTCAAAAAGTGGTGCTCCCAGTTTTGGTACAAGCTTATCATATTGAACAACATGTCTGAGTTCGTGTATTACCAGGCTGTTTAACCAATCCTGAAAATCGAATTCCTGAGAGGGGATAGTGTATAATTCCATTCTTCTTGGAGCGAGCTGTACAAAGCCATTTGCCTCTGTTGTTTGTGTTTGTAGAATAATACTGATTGGGCGAGGGGAGCGCCCTAAAGTCTTGCTTACATAGCCGATAGCTTCTTCTAAAATATTGGCCACTTTTTGTGCATCTGCTTCTGCTTGTTCGGGGAAGATAATTTGATAATCAGGTTGTGAAATCTGCCTGAATTTTACACTAGGGTGGTTTTGAGAATCGTTGAAAAACTGAGAAAAAACAGTATGTGTATTTATTGTTAAAATAATTAATGATAATATATTGATTTTCAATAATTTATTTATATATAATGTCTTCATTTATTGTGTTTACTAAAAATATTAGTATTTATCTGTTTTTTATTTATGTGATTTGTTGTATTTTGTATTTATATAAATGTATTTATATCACTGATTAATAATTGTTTATGTTTGTCTTTTGTGTTGATGTTTGTTTTTTGTAAAGCTGTTTTTTTATTGTAAAAATACACTTTTTTATTTTCTAATTGATAGATAGTCTAATCTTTTTATTTGATGTTAATCACTACACTTAGTATCGCTGTATTCCTTGCATTTTTTTACTCCATTTTTTGAATTTGTATACTCGTGAATTTCTTTATGTATTTTCTTTTGAAGATGAATGTTCTGATTTTTAAGTCAATTGTTAAAGCTTATAGAATTGTTCTTTTGAGCTAATCCGGATTTTTTGCAAGGTTTTAACAGAAGCTATTTTGTTTGCTTTTTAGTGTACTTAGTGTATTTTATTGTTTTTGTATAGAGGTGGTTTTATAATGATTTGTTGCTAATTTGTTCGCGGGGAAGTGGAGAGTTAAGCGGTTAAATTGAATGAGCGTTTTCTGATCTTGTATACTAAATAAGCAGAATCTCTAGTAAATAAAAGGTTTTACTATTTATTGAAATGTTAAATGATAATTCTCATGAAGATGTTATTCATCAAAGAGAATTAGAAAAATTCTATAAGATGCAGGTAGATTGCTGCTATCTGGAAAATGAGATTAAAAGGAACTGAAAATACAAACGGTTTTGTATTGGAGCTTTTGTTTTTAAAGCTTTTTTCTTTGACATAAATACGATATAAACAGGTGGCATTTATGCTGTGTTTTTCAAATTCCTTGCGGCTTAAATTTCCATTAATTTACTATGTGGTTTTAGTAGAGTTGTGAATTATGAGCGCAAAAAAGAGACCCTAAATAAAGCGGTTTTACAAAGGTTTCGCAGATAATTTTTAATGCCGGAAATACTAATATTTATGCAATGAAATATATTGGTTTAAACTTAAGCATGTGTCTGCGTAGAAGAGAAAAAGCAGTTTCGTTACCCCTTTAAATACCGGGTTTTTATAACCGGATACATAAACACAGAAGCTAAAATAATGATCGCTCCAATATAGAATCCGCCAGTCATTTCCTCGCTTTCTCCGAAGATTAATAATGCCAAAATAATAGAATATATAGGTTCTAAATTGGTAACTAAGGCAACCTTAAATGCAGTGAGTTCTCGCATTACATGTACACCAAGTACATAAGCAAAAGAGGTGCAGATAGTGCTTAAAATGAGAAGGTAAAAAATGTCCTTAGTGTTAGGGATAATTTGGCTGTTGAAGCCGCCACTTATAAGAAGATATAACGAAATCCAAAAGCAGGCACCGAGCATTTCATAAAATGTAATAACTGGAGCACTATTGTTTTTGATTAATTTAGAGTTAATTATTGAGAAAATACTGGCACATAAAGCGCTTGAAATTCCCATAATAATTCCGGTTTTATATTGTGTTTCAAATTTAAAAATGGTATAAATTCCTAAAATGATAAGCATTCCTACCAAAATTTCGAAGAAGGATATGGATTTGGCTTTAAATAAAGGCTCCAGAATGGCTGTAAATAAAGTCAGGGAAGAAAGACACACAATTCCAACAGATACCGTAGAAGCTTTAATAGAGCCAAAAAACAGAATCCAGTGTAATCCAACTATTCCACCAGTGGCGAAAATCTTAAAAAAACTCTTTTTAGAAACCTTGAAATTTGTCTTTCTGACCTTGAAATATATAAACAAAGATAGGCTTGCAAGTAGTACTCTATACCATACTAAATGTACTTCGCCAATGGAAATTAGCGCTCCAAGAATTGCAGTAAATCCCCATATCATTACCGTGAAGTGCAAGATCAGGGCGTTGCTTACTTTCAATTTCATGGGGCAAAGTTAGAGCAAAGGCTTTGCATTTAATCAATCATGTTAAAATTGATACAAAATTATGGAAAAGCTAAAAGCCTGGTAGAGACTGAAGAACTAAAAAGTCTGGAGTCCGGAGACCGGGGTTTGATGCCTGGTACGACAACATGCTAATGACTAATGAGGAAAGCTAAGGCTAAAAGCAAACCTGGTAGACATTAAAGGTGAAAGACTGGTGAATTAAAAAGTCTGGAGCCCGGAAACGGAAAACTATGCGATAAAAACATACTAATAACTAATTCAACCAATAGCCTACTTAGGGGCTTTTATGGCCAAATAGATACCCAGGGCAGCAAATAATGTATTAGGTATTAATACCGCTATAATTGGTGGTAACCCTCC
>NZ_JBEBVH010000006.1:0-34963 GCF_040392825.1 Pseudopedobacter sp. | reverse complement strand
AGGCAATAGTACTTTACTCAAGTACTATTGTCTCTTTATAAAAAGGCCTGTAAAAAGTGAAACCCGAGTTAGAAAAACTGATAGAGAAGTACCTTAAAGGAAAGTGTACTGAAGAGGAGCGGAAGCTGGTTGAGACATGGTACGATCAATTAAATGAAGACGATGGTATGTCTATGTCTCAATGGAATGCCAGATCCAGAGGGCTGAAAACAGGATTGTATAAGAAAATCAGTTTAAATAACGGGAAAATCAGAAATCTCGTGTTTTTTAGAGTTGCAGCTGCAGCAATTGTATTGTTTTTAGGGGGTATCGTTTATTTAACATTGAGCCAGTATGGCATAGATACCAGAGAAGAACTATTCTCTTATGCTGGAAATGGCCAGATTGAAATGGGTAATCTGAAAGAAACACGTTTAATTCTGGATGAGGAAAGAAGTATAGATTTAGCCGGAAATGCGGGAATAGATTATACAAAAGGAGAGCTTGAGATAAAAAATGGGAGTGGTAGTGAGCTGATTCAGAAACTGGAAACCGGAAGGCATGCATTTAGCACTTTAGTGGTTCCGTACGGGAGAAGAGCAGAACTGGTATTGTCTGACGGTACTAAAGTGTGGTTAAATTCAGGTTCCCGTTTGGTGTATCCTAATACTTTTAAAGGAAACAAACGAGAGGTTTTATTACAGGGAGAAGCTTTTTTTGACGTAGCACATCATGCGGAGAAACCTTTTCATGTATATGCTAAAGACGTAGATGTAAAAGTACTGGGTACCTCATTTAACGTGAGAGCATATACTGATGAAAAAGATATAAAAACTACGTTGGTACAAGGGAGTGTATTGTTAGCAGATCTGGGTAACGATAAAAACACTGCTCGTCTTGTTCCCGGAAATATGGGCGTTTTTACAGATACAAAATCTTTTAAACTAACCAATGTGGATACCGAGATGTTTACTTCATGGAAGTCTGGATATCTGTATTTGAAAAATGAGAATTTATCAGAACTATTAAAAACGCTTACCCGGTATTATAATATAACTATTCAATTAGATGATTCCACAAAGGAAGAGAGATATTTTTCGGGACGGTTGAACCTTGAACCGGAGCCGGAACAAATTTTACACGTAATTGCACTGACTACACGCTGTCAGGCAGAAAAAACAGAAAGGGGGTGGGTTTTAAAGCGAAGTACTGACCAACTATAGATCGGATTAACGATAATACATTAAAAATAAAATGGAAGATGCGACCAACATCTTCCAAAACGATAATACAATTTATTAACCTATTACAGTTAAAAAAAGTACCTAAAGTTATGCAAAAAATAGGTGTGCACTTGATGAAGCTAGTATCCATATTGTTATTTGCGAGTATAATAAGTGTACATGCAAAAACTTATTCGCAAACAAAGTTTACCATTAATATTCAAAATGGTAAAGTAAAAGATGTTTTTGAACAAATTCAACGTAAAAGCGATTATAGGATTTTCTATGAAGAATCAGGAGTAAACAAGATAAGCGACAAAGTGATCAACCTGAATATGGTACAAAAGACCGTACAGGAAGTATTGGATGTTGCGTTAAAAAACACAAGTTATACCTATAAAGTTATAGGGAAACAAATTTCCATTTTCCCAGCTCCAAGAAGTGCAACTGTGCAGGGACAACCATCGGCGGGATTGATTACCGGAAAAATCTATGATGAAAAGAATGAAATATTACCATCTGCAAGCGTAAAAGTAGTAGAGCTTAATAAAACTACGATAGCCAATGCCAATGGTACATACAATATTTCTGTAGCACCAGGTGTTTACACTTTAGAAATCAGGTTTTTATCTTACGAGACCCAGATTCGTAAAGAAGTAAAGGTACAATCCGGAAAAACGACTGCTTTAGATATTCGTTTAATGCCAGATGCCAAGCAGCTTAATCAGGTTGTGGTTACGGCTTTAGGTATAGAGAAAGAAGAAAAAGCCCTGGGTTATGCTGTACAAAAAATAGAAGGTATAGAAGTTTCGCAATCGCCAACCAGTAACTGGATTAATGCTCTTTCCGGTAAAGTTGCAGGTTTAAACCTTAATAAAGTAGGTGGGCCTGTGGGTACAAGCGATGTGGTTTTAAGAGGGGATAATGTGTTGGCGCTTGGAGGTAGCGGTGCGTTAATTGTAGTAGATGGTGTTCCCATCAGCTCATCACAAACAGGTACCGGAGACGGCCCTATCATAGGGTCTGATAATCCTGTAGATTTTGGGAGTTCATTGAGTGATCTTAATCCAGAAGATATCGAAAATATTTCTGTATTGAAAGGACCAGGTGCTGCGGCCTTATATGGTTCCAGAGCATCTAACGGAGCTATTATTATCACTACAAAATCTGGTAAAAAATCACCGGGACTGGGTATTTATGTGAATACTTATCTGACAGCTTATCAGGTGAATAACTATCCGGATTACCAATGGGAATATGGACAGGGAACAGTGGGACAAGATTGGTATTCTTATAATAATAGTGTAGATGGAAATAGTACTAAAGGTACAACCGGAGCATGGGGCCCTCGTTTTCTGGGTCAACCTTATTTTCAGTTTCATTCACCTTATGATACCGAGGCCTACTCGAACCCCATTACAGCTCCAAGAACAGAACGTATGCCATGGGTTCCGCAAAAAAATGCCTATAGCGGTTTTTTTCAATCAGCAGTGACGTCTTATACCTCTGTAGCCGTAGCTGGAGAAGGATTTAGAGCGTCAGCGGCCTATCATAAAAATGAATGGATAGTACCTAACACTGGATTTGAACGGATATTACTTTCGTTATCTGGTAACAGAAAATTATCTTCAAAAGTAAATCTGAATGCGAAAGCAAATTACTCCAGAAAATATACTGATAATTTACCCAGTCAGGGATATAATAACCAGACGGTGATGTATTTCATGATTCAGCAGACGCCCAACATAAATATAGATTGGTATAAACAACGCTGGGTACCGGGCGAAGAGAATGTACAGGAGTTTTCTCCATTCTGGAATGGATTGGATAACCCTTATGTGGTTGCTTATGACATGACGAATGCGAGCGATAGACATAATATGGTGGGAAATGTACAGGCTATTGTTCAAATCAACGATCACTTAGATTTTAGTGTGCGTTCTGGTGCCGATATGAGTTATGAATATCGTTCACAACAACGCCCGCAGAGTACTTACCGTTGGAAAGACGGAATGTACAGACAGCAAAATGTATTCAGAATAGAGGCTAACTCGGATTTCCTTCTAAAATATAAGGGAGCTATTCCGGGATTAAAATATACCGCCAGTTTTGGTGGAAATCAACGCTTTAATGATTATAAATACGATAATATGATGGCAGACCGATTGACACTGCCTGGTGTTTATAATATTGCCAATAGCAGGGATCCCGTAATTACAAGAAGTGATAAACAACGCTTTTTAGTGAATAGCTTGTATGGTTTTGTAAATCTGGATTTTAAAGGGAAGTATTATCTGGAAATAACAGGAAGAAACGATTGGTCGTCAACATTACCTTCTCATAACTCTTCTTTCTTTTATCCGAGTGTAAATACAAGTGTATTGTTGAATGAAGTTTTTGCAATGCCTAACTGGATTTCATTTGCAAAAGTTAGAGGTTCGTTTGCATCAACAGGGGTAGATTCCAAAGATCCTTATGCTTTCCTAATGAATTATTACCAGACAGATTTTCCGGGATCTTTAACAACGCCCGGAACATTGCCTAATGCAAATCTGAAACCTCAGTTTACCGATGCGTACGAAACTGGTTTTGATTTAAGAATGTTCAAAGGACGTTTGGGATTGGATGTGGCTTTATATAAAGGAAGTACAAGAAATCAGATTATTAACCTTCCGGTAGACCCTTCGGGTGGTTTTACGAGTGCCATGACTAACGTTGGAAAGGTGGAAAATAAAGGGATAGAGGTGCAGTTTAAAGGAACTCCTGTTCAAAAGAAAAACGGTTTTAAATGGGATGTGAATATTAACTGGGCAGCCAACAGAAATAAAGTGGTAGATGTGGCATCTGCGTTAGGAACAGAAAAAAGATTGAACCTGTATGGAATTAGCTGGGCTAACCTTTATCTGGTAGCGGAAGAAGGTAAAGCTTTAGGTCAATTATATGGATTAGGCTTTAAACGGACTCCGGATGGAGAAATGATTTTTAACAACGGTTTGCCTGTATTTACAGATACTATACAAAACTTTGGAAATACCAATCCTAATTACACGATGAGCATTAAAAACAGCTTTAGCTGGAGAGGGTTAACGGGATCTTTCCTTTGGGATGCCAGAGTAGGTGGTAAAATGATGTCGTACTCACATGCTATGTTGTCCGGAGGTGGGAAATTAACCAACACTTTACCAGGTAGAGAAACGGGTATTGTAGGGCCCGGTGTTATAGAGAATGCTGACGGAAGTTATTCACCAAATAACGTAAGGATACCGGCGGCACTTTATTACGCGCAGTATTACCATTTTACCTTGATGGAGTCTAATGTGTTCTCGTCCTCTTACCTGAAGTTGAGGGAGGTGAGTTTAAGCTATAAATTACCTAAAAGATTTATTAAATGGCATGCTATAAAAAATGCAAGTTTAGCCATTACAGGAAGAGATCTTTTAGTGTTTTCCAAATTTCCATTGTTTGATCCGGAAACGGCAACCCTTAACAGTGCACAGGTTTTACCTGGTATTGAGATTGGGCAATTTCCATCCACACGATCTTTTGGTTTCAGTTTAAATCTAGAATTCTAAAGCTGATTATTATGAAAAGAAATAAAGTTATAATTTACTATCTGTTGGCTTTTATAGGTGTACTGTCAAGTTGTACTACCAGTCTTGACGATTTAAGGGAAAAACCAGAGGGAATAGATAATCCGGGAGCATCCTCATTTTTGAATAATTCCCTATACCAGACGGTAACGCATATACAGCGACAGGCACATACCATTAATACGCAGTTGTCTCAGGTAGCTGTATTCAGGGAATTACAGGGAAATAACCAGATTCACCGTTATCAGATTAGTGCCGGTACTTCCAATGCGATGTGGGCAACACCTTATCGGCAGTTGTTGAATTTTAAAGAAATGAGAAGATTGGCTGAAGAAAAAAAAGATGCCAATTATACAGCCATAGCTTTAACGCTGGAGTCTTGGTTAATTTCTAATATAACGGATATTTACGGAGACGTCCCTTACTCAGACGCTTTAAAGGGGATGGAAGGAAATACCACTCCAAAATTTGATACTCAAAAGCAGATTTATGACACCATTTTTGTTAATCTGGAAAGAGCCAACTCTTTATATGATTTAACTAAACCTTTGGCTGGAGATGATTTGTTATATAACGCGAATGTAGCAGCGAATTTAACCAAATGGAAAAGGTTTACCAATGCACTGACTTTGCGTTTACTGATGCGGGTACAGGGCAAGGGAGCGGAATATCAGGATAAATTAAGAGATTTTTTAGCTAATTCTGCCAAGTATCCTTTGATGCGTAATAATGATGATGGAGCAACATTCTTTTACACTAATGTTACACCATTTGTAAATGCGTTTTATGATGTCAGGGATTTATCTTTTAATGGAAGTATTAAGTTCTCACATTCTTTTATCGGAAAATTAGCATCAACAAATGATCCCAGGTTACCATTATGGGCAACAACAGTAGGAAGTGGTTATGTTGGAATGCCTATAGGCTACCCTGCAGTTGATCCGGCTTATAGAACAGGAAGTTACTCAACCTATATTCTTGATCTGAAACGATCAAAATATTTTGGAGATATCATGCAATATTCAGAGCAGCAATTTCTGTTGGCTGAAGCAGTGGTGAGAGGCTTGATGGTAGGTAATGCGAAAACTTATTATGATGACGCTGTAACCTCGTCTTTAACCTATTGGGGGATTACAAATACTACTTCGTTTCTATTGCATCCTGATGTAAGTTATAATGGAACTGTGGAGCGTATTATGGATCAAAAATATGTAGCACTTTTTGGTAATGGATTCCAGCAATGGCATGAAATCAGGAGGACGGGTTATCCGACTTTAGTATTGGGGGAAGATATGCATAATGATGGGAAACATCCTGCCAGACTTCCATACCCGGCCAGTGTACTGCTATATAATAAGACAAATTATGATGCAGTTGTTAATCGTATGGGGGGAGATAATCTAAATGTAAAGGTATGGTGGATGAATTAACAAAGAAAACAGCTCGTTTATCTGAAAAGATTATAAACATGAAAACACAAAGAAATATTTATATCATGTTAGCCGGATTGTTGTTTTTCATCGGCTGTGAGAAAGATGTTTATCATTCTGATCCGCTTTCTCTTAAAAACATCAAAACATTGTACAAAGATGAAGATCTGGTTTTACCGGAAAGCAGAATTGGTGGTGTTGTTATTACCGATATTGAAAATGGAAATCACGTTCCGGGATACATTATTGTGCAAAGTGGCGAGCATGGAATGGCACTTGAACTGAGCAATGCCAATGATTTTAAGCTTGGAGATTCGGTAGTGGCTAATGTTAGCGGTAAATTGCTTACCCGTTACAACGGACTGCTACAAGTTAGAGGTGTAGAGCCTGCCAATGTTAGAAAAGTTACCACAGGTAAGCATGTGAGGCCTAGAGCAGTGGGAGTGGCTAATTTGTATAATAACCGGGATAAATATGAAAATACCCTGGTGAAGGTTTTAGGAGATATAACTCCGCAACCTAATGCAGGAGAAACTTTTTCAGGTAATAAAAAAATGGAAGAGTTAAGTTTCGAAGTTTCTTTATTTACTTCTACCCAGTCTTCTTTTGCAGGAGAGCTTTTACCCAATAACGCTTCTTTTCAAGGGGTGGCACTAGGGGTACAAAATAATGGTGTTGAAATAAGGATGAGAAGCATAGAAGATGTAGAGAATGCAAGTGGCAGGGTTTACCCAGGTTTTCCGGAGAGCTTTGAGAAGACGGTAGGTTATACCGCTGGTGATTTTTTTGTGGATCTCCCTTCAGGAAAATGGAAGTTTAACAATGCAGGTCTAAGAAATGAATATACAGATAGGGTAGTAAGTGGTACCCATGCTATAAGGTTTAACCTGAATAATACAACTTCTTGTTATGCCCAAATGGAAAATGATGTGCCTGATGGAGCTTCTAAAGTAACCGTTTATTACGGGCAATGGGGCGGTGATCCCGGATCTACCTGGCGTTTAGAATATTCGACAGATCAGGGAGCTACCTGGAAACAAATGGGAGAGCATGTAACAGATGCGAGTCCGTTGCCTAAGCTAAAAACCTATATGATGGATATTCGTATACCAGTTCGTTTCAGAATTAATAAACTCGGTTTAGGAACCAGTACCGCAACCATTAGCAACGGAAGGTTAAATATTGATGATTTTGCTATCTATCAGCCTTATCAATAAAAAGGAGATATTCAGAAGAAAGCAAGCTTCAAATTTGGTAAAATCACCATAGATGCACAGGTATTCTCTAAGCTTATTTCTGTGAGGTCTAAGGATAATAAACAAAGACAAAAATAATAAAGATGAAAAAAAATATATATTTCATGTTCTTATTGTTCGGAGCAATAAGTTTCATGGTTTCATCATGCAAAAAAATACATCATTCCATAGATGAAGACCTGGATTATAATGATACTCCTCCCGTTTTGGCAGACACAACCTTAGTTCCTGTAGATATTACACTGCCGGAGGTACGTTTTACCCAAAAGGAGTTTTATAGTGCTTATTTAGAATCAAACATGATTTTAAGTGGATTGACATCACTAATTGATGCTACAGATCAGGGAGCTACTATTCACATGTCTATTTATCAAATTAATCAGGATGATGTTTTAGAAGCCTTGAAAAGAGCAGACTCCAGAGGAGTTAATCTTAGATTACTGATTGATATGAGTCGTCTGGAAAGTCAACGTATTAATCCTAAAGCATTGAATTTCCTGAGAAATTCAAACTTAAAGAATGCTGAAATTTGGGACATTAATAACGATGTCGCTGATGGAGCGATTAATGAAAATAGATTTGTATTGTTTAGCGAGATCGAAACGGTTGCAGGTAAGCAGCAATACGTGGTATTCCAGGCTTCGCAGAGTTTTACGGATGCTGATTCCAGATATGCACAGGATGCTGTTATCTTGTCGGATCAGTCGTTATATGAAGCTTATCTCACTTATTGGAATGAGCTTAAAGCCAGGGCTACTGGAGGAATGACATCTTATAATTATTTTTCTGAAATCCTAAATTCAGGAAATATAGAAGCTCATTTTTTGCCTTACAGAAATAATAATACTGCAATTAACGGAGATCTAAGCCTTGATTTCTTAAACAGGATAAGTAATCCTGCAACAGCTGACATAAGAATAGCTATGGCTTATTGGGATAATACCCGAATAGTCATTTTAGACAAGTTAATCTCGTTGGCAGAACAAGGGGCAAAGGTAGAGCTGGTGTTAAAGAGTAATCTTGCTGCTTCTTTATCAAGATTCGAAGAACTGGAATCAAAGGGAGGTTTTATCAGAATGATTAATGTGAATGATAATACCAGACAGTTGACAAATACAGAAAGTCGTTTTACATTAATTAAAGGAACTTTTGATGGAGTACCTAATTCAAAAGTTGTTATTACCGGAACACATTCTTTTACTGGTAATTCTTTAAAAAACAGTAATGGAGCCATAATCCTATTGAAAGACGAAGGTATTTATAGCAGGTATTTTTCCTATTTCGATGATTTAAAAGTTTTACCAGAATTTCGTTCAGGCGGACCAATATATCCTGGATTCCCAGAAACATTTGAACCCGTAAATTCAGGTGATAGCAATACATTTTATGCAGACAAATTATTAACGCTTTCTACTGGAAACTGGAAAATTAATCAGAGCGGTTTAAGAAATGAAAGTGCTGATAAAATAGTAAGTGGAACGCATGCCTGGCGCAGTAATTTTAATGTAAACTATTCGATATACCTGGCTATGGATTTTGATGTACCTAACGGAGCATCTAAAGTTTCTTTCTATTACGGAACGTGGGGAAATCAATCTGGCTCATCGTTGGTAGGCACTCCATGTACTTTTCAGCTGGAGTATTCTACCAATCAGGGAACTACATGGGCTACTATCGGTAACCCGGTAACGGAGGCTGCATGGGTACCTAAATTATTGACTTATGATGTCGATATCCAGGGACCTGTAAGGTTTAGGATTCATCGTAAAGGGCAAGCTGCGACCGGTGCCGGAAACGGACGGTTAAACATAGATGATTTTTCTGTTTACCAGCGAGCCCAATAGTTAAAGAAATTTTTAGAGAAAATCTCATCATTTCGACCCGTAAAGTTGGAATGATGAGATTTTGAGTACTTCAAATGAAATAGAGTTACACACATTTTTAGAATATGGAAAAGAGATATAGCAGAATATTAGCCTTATTTTTTGTAGTAATGACAGGTGCTTTTGCAGGAAAGGCACAAGATAAATTGTACCCAAAATATCCGGAGAGTTTTGAGACCGGTAATAAAATGAATTACCGGATAGATGATATAGACTTGCCTACCGGGAGGTGGAGACTGGACAATGCAGTTATACAAAATCAGAAATATGATGGGGCAGTGTCTGGAGAATATGCGGTGCGCATGATATTTAACAATACTACTTCGGCTTATTTACAAATGATGTACGATTTACCGAAAGGAGCATCTAAAGTAGAATTTTGGTATAAAAGTTTTGCTTTAGATAAACCATGCATGTTTCAGTTAGAATACTCTACAGATAAAGGAAAGAAATGGCAGGCCATAGGAGATTTGATTGTAGCAACAGATAAGCAAAAATATACAAAGGCAGAGATGAATATGGATATTGAGGGTCGTGTAAGATTCAGGATTAATAAAATTGGTTTGGGAGATGGCGCTAAAAATCAGGAAATTTCCAATGGCCGTTTAAACATAGATGATTTCGCCGTTTATTACAAAGAATAATACAGCCATATTAAGCCTAGTCACATAAAAGATGAAAAGAATTTTATACTTTATGATTGCAGCTATAAGCTTGCAATCCTGTAAAAAAAATGAAGATGGAGAAGATAAAAAATGGCATTCTCCATTAAAAATAGCGAGCTATAATATCCAGTATGACAATACTGTTCAGGCACCTGCCAGTGAGTGGGTAAACAGAAAAGATTTGTTTAAGCAAATGGTAGAAAAGTATGATTTTGATATTATTGGCGCTCAGGAACCGTACCTGAGTCAATTGAATGATATTAAAAGTATGTTGCCGGGATATGATTATATAGGGATCAGTATTAATGGAGAAACAACTGCCCTGAAAAGACATTATACACCTATAATCTATAAAAAAGATAAGATTGAGATATTGGATTGGGGAACATTCTGGTTTTCGTCATCAAGTTCTGAACCAGGAAGTATAGGTTGGGATGCGTATTCTCCCAGAATATGTACCCGGGCGTTAATTAAGGATAAAACTACCGGTAAAATATTTAATTTTTTTAATGTACCTTTAGATCATATAGGTACCACTGCCAGAGATATGAGTGTGCAGATGTTGTTGTCTCTGGTTCCAGTAGCATCAGCGAAATATCACAGTATTATAACAGGTGATTTTAACCTTAACCAAAATAGTGTAAACTACAATAGGATAGTGAGTTCAGGTGTTCTAAGGGATAGTTATAAAATGGCGCAGGAGAAAGTTAATGCTGAATATGGTACTTATAATGATTATGTACTGAACCAAAATCTGGGAACTCGTATAGATCATATCTTCTTATCTACAGGTTTACCTCTTAGGGTAAAAAAACATCATATAATTACCGATGACTTTAATGGTAAATATCCTTCAGACCATTATCCGGTAATGATTGAATTACAGCTGCCCAAGTAAACTGGAGATAGGAATATCGGGAATTGAACTATTCGCCGATTTTTGATCTGCTGTCCTAAAAGGGGCTTTGTTCCGAATAGATTCCTTTGAAAATAGAAGGAGGAAAACTTCCTGAAACAACTTGCCTGACGGTAATTAAGCAAGTTGTTCAGGAGATATTATATCAGTCAATTTTCAGCGTTTTTTTACACTAAGCTAAGTTAATTGAAATCTTTTGCACAGCTATATATCGAGGCATGACCAAAGCATCTTAAGCTATTCTCAACTGCATCTCAGGCTATTCTCATTCCGTAGGTGTTTCTGTTTTTTGCCGAAAAATAGCCTCTACGGCTAAATAACGAAGAAAATATGGCCTTTGATCAGTTTAATTCAGGGTGATTTTGTGATTGTCTGATTTTAATTTAGAATTGTTGTTCTCTTGAAATAATACACTAAGTATGGGGATAAACCGAATGGTTAACATCTTGACAATAGGTCTGAAAACGGAAGGTTTCGTGTTATCAGAAAGTTTCCGAGAATCTTTTAATCCATCGAATCCGTGATTCAGACAAAAGGCAATAAACTTGTGTTTTTTCTTTATTTCCTCTCCGGTAGGAAGCATAGATAGGGATTATTTATATAGATGAATTAATTACTTTCCTTTAATCTAAGCATAACTTTCAGTTTATCTTTATGTAATATTGTTCTCGCTAATTTGCGACATGTAAAAAAACGTTTTTTGCGAAATAGTATTAATTTTATAATTTAGTTAAAGACCGATAACTTTCGTTACTATAAGCTCGATTTTATAGGTTTTAAATCAATTATATATGCTTCCGAACAAACCGGACAAGTCTAATTTGTTAGAAAATTTTCGTGATGGAGATGAAAAAGCATTTAAATTGCTATATGAATATTATCATCGCAAAGTTTATCGGTTTGCCTATTCTTTTTTAAAAGAAAAAGAACAAAGTCAGGAAATATTGCAGGAAACGTTTATCAATCTTTGGGTCAATAGACAAAAACTAGACATAACAAAGCCCCTTGAACCTTATCTGTTTGTTATATGTAAAAGATTGGTACTGGATGCCTTTAGAAAAGTAACCAGTTCTGATACTTTGAGGGAGCATCTTATGAATAAGATAACCGGAATAGACAATGGCACCGAAGAAAAGATAATCTATTCTGATATTTGGAATTATACCGAAAAGGCTATTGCGAAGCTTCCAAGGCAGCAGCAACTGGTTTTTCGCTTAAACAAATTAGAAGGTCTTTCTTTTGATGAAATAGCGGAAAAATTAGGTCTATCCAGGAATACAGTTAAAAATCATTTAGCTGTTGCCCTTAAAACGCTTAAGGCACAATTAGAAAACCACCAGATTTTATATTTGTTCGTCTTGTTTTTGATTATGTAATATCTGAAAGGCCGACAAATACTTAAAATAGCTTTCTTGTATTAATCTTTTTGCTTGTAATTCAGTGTGTTTTATATTTTTTAAAAAAATATGGTCTGTCAACTAGTCCTTTTTGCCTCCAGCTCCGTAATCTATATATAAGCCATAAAAAACGAACTTGAATAAAGGAACAGACATATCGAAGGAACGCCTGGAGTATCTTTTTAAAGCATTAACGGAAAATACTATCAGTAAAGAAGAATTAGAAGAACTAGCTGCTTGTTCTCGAATCCTGAAAGATGACGAGGTGTTCCATTCTTCTGTGAAGGAAATCTGGAATAATGTATCGGTCAAGCCAGAGGAGGATATCCTCGATAGTGAACTTGTATATGAGAATATAATTTCCGATTCTCGCTTTCAAAAGGCAAATCCGAAACGAAAAATATTTGTGTTTAATGGAAAGGTGTTTCTGCGCTATGCAGCTGTATTATTGTTGACAGCTGGTGTTGGATTATGGTTTTATGTAAATAAACCAGAAACCGGGCCAGAGAAAGGGCAACAGTTGATAGCTGTTAAAAAAGATAGTGGGACAGAAGATGCTAAAGCAGTAATGCTTACGTTGGCAGATGGTTCACAAATAGCTTTAGATAAAGTATCCAATGGGGTGTTAACTGTTCAGGGAGATTCGAAAGTAGAACATCAGGATGGACAAATTACTTATCAGGATGGCGTTGGTTTAGGTTTAGGCGGTGGTAAGGCATTGGAAAATACGGTAACTACTCCAAGAGGTGCAGACTTTAAAATTGTGCTGCCGGACGGAACTAAGGTTTGGTTAAACACCATGTCTTCATTAAGCTACCCGGTAATGTTTAACGGAAAAGAACGAAAAGTGCGAGTAAACGGAGAAGCATATTTTGAAGTAGCAAAAAATCCTCACAAACCATTTATTGTCGAAGCCAATGGGACAGAAGTAAGCGTTTTGGGAACGCATTTTAATGTGAATGCATATTCCAATGAAAATGCTGTAAAAACTACTTTGATAGAAGGGGCAGTGAAAGTGACTAACCATACTAAGTCTGTTTTATTGAAACCTGGTGAACAATCTACAGCTTCTTTGTCAAAAAATGATATTAAGGTGTCGACGGTAGATACCGAAGAAACACTGGCCTGGAAAAATGGCTATTTCCTATTTAACGATGAAAATATAACAACGGTAATGAGAACCATAGCCCGATGGTATGATATTACAGTTGAATACGATGGAAATATAGACGGCAAAACGTTCGGCGGAACTATATCAAGGTTCGAGGATATAGAACAACTACTTAAAAGTATAGAAATGACTGGCGCTATACGCTTTAAGTTAATGCCGGCAACTTCCGGAAAAGAAAGGAGGGTTATAGTGATGCCATAATAAGCACAAAGTGCTTATAATAAAACAGGAGCGCTGCAACGCCCCTGATTATTAGTACTTGGACTAACAAGGTTTTAAATTAATCTTACAGAATTAAATCAATTTAGAAAAACCTATATCAAATGTATAAAAAAAATATTGTACTTGTTACAAAGTGCCCTTCCTCTTTTTTGTCTAAATCATTACTGATAATGAAGCTCTCCCTGATTATAATACTGGCAACGCTTTTACAGGTAAACGCTGCAGCTCAGAAAATAAATCTAAAACGGGAAAATACCACATTGGAAGACGTTTTCAAATTAATCAGAAAACAAAGTGGATATAATATTTTCTACAATTCCGAAATGTTAAAAGGTACAGGAATGATTTCTGTAAACTTTATAAATGCTCCGCTGGAAGAGGCTATGAAAAAGTGTCTCGAAGGGAAGAATCTCAGTTTTAAGATCGTTCAAAAGAATATTATCATATCCAGAAAAGCCGAAAATGCTGCTCAGCAACCCGTCAAGGAAATTACTATAAACGGAAAAGTTACCGATGATAAAAGTATTCCATTGGCTGGAGTTAGCGTAAGAATAAAAAACAGTACTACAGGAACAGTTACCGATGCTTCTGGAAACTATAAAGTTAAGGTTGCTGATGCTAATACTGTTTTGGTGTTCAGTTTTTTAGGTTTTGCTACTCAGGAAAGAGTAGTTGGAAATAATACTAATATCAATATCGCACTTAAGGAACAAAATAAAGGACTAAGTGAAATAGTTGTTGTTGGTTACGGAGAGGTAAATAAAAGAGATCTTACAGGAGCAGTAGCTTCTGTAAATATGAAAGATATTGAAAAAATACCTGTTGTGAGGGTCGATCAGATGTTACAGGGCAGAATTGCAGGTGTGGATCTTATCTCATCGGGAGGAGATCCGGGGGCCGGTACTACTGTACGTATTCGTGGAACAAGATCTATTAATGCTGATAACGAACCCTTATATGTAATAGACGGAATTATAGATGCCGGAGATCTGAATAATATTAATCCGGCAGATATAGAATCTATGCAGGTCTTAAAAGATGCTTCATCAACGGCAATTTATGGATCGCGGGGAGCGAATGGAGTAATTCTGATAACAACTAAAAAAGGAGCTCCGGGGAAAGATGTATTTAATTATAGCAGCGAAACAGGAGCTGCCTGGTTACCAAAATTTCTGGATATGATGAATGCCAGAGAATATGCAGAAATGGTAAATGAAAACTATTGGTTCAATAGTCCAACAGGTACAAACCCTCCTTATCCTGAAGCTGAAACTTTGGGCGAAGGAACCAACTGGACAAAAGAGGTAACGCGTGTTGCGCCCTATAATAACCATTCGCTTTCTGCCTCAGGGGGAAATTCGGGTTTGCGTTATTATTTGTCCGGGAATTATGCCAACCAACGAGGGATTATTAAAGCTTCGGGATTCGAACGTTATCAGGGACGTTTAAATCTCGACAAAACCTTTTCACGGAAGGTTAGAGGAGGTTTAAGGCTCAACTATTCAGCAAATAAAGAAGAACTTAATAAAGTGGATATAGGTTCTCATGCAGGTTGGTGGAATTCTACATTGGCTATTCCTCCGGTAATGGGAGTTTATGATGAAGGTGGTGAGACGGGAGGCGAATTTGAAGATTGGAATCCCGGCTGGTACTCAGGTGGCGTGATTAATACACCAGTTGCATTAGTGGAAATGATGAAGCACAATGTTTTTAAAAAAAATCTTTGGGCAAATTTGTTTCTGGAGTACGAGCCAATACAAAACCTGAAAATAAAAACTGCGTTCAGCAATACGAATTACTTTAGAAATGAGAGCCGGTATGACCCAGCAGCGCTTCCGCGCAGAGCATTTTTAGATGCAGGAGGATATGCGGTAAAGGCGGCTTATACCTATGAAAAATTATTAAGCGAAACAACGGTTTCTTATGCTAAGAGCTGGACAAATAATCATCGTTTCAATGCATTGGGAGGATTTACCATGCAGAAGACAAAATCCGTAAACCAATGGCAAAGGGGACAAGGGTATGCTGCAGATGGAACAGAAGACAACAATATGGTAGCAGCAGAGAAAGAAGCTACTGCTATAACTTCTAATTTGCAGGAGACGTCTATGGTATCTGTTCTTGGCAGACTAAATTACGACTATAAAAGGAAATATTACCTTACTTTCACCGGCAGGGCAGATGGTGCCTCTAATTTTCCAACCGGTCAAAAATGGGCTTTTTTCCCTTCAGGAGCTTTTAAATGGGCCATGTTACAGGAGTCGTGGATGAAAAATCTGAGAAACACATTAGGCGAAGCATCTTTAAGATTGAGCTTTGGAACCTCCGGAAATCAGGCTATATCTGCTTATGGTTCACAGGCCATGCTAACAGCAAGTAGTAATGGGTATGTATTTAATGGCAAGGCACCTGTAGGTTATTATTCATCTAACATTCCTAATGATAATTTAAGCTGGGAAACGTCTCAACAATGGAATGCCGGTTTGGACCTGAAATTGGTAAATGAGAGAGTTTCTTTGACTGTTGACGCTTATAATACCATTACCCGCGATTTATTGCTTACCGTACAATTACCGCAACAATCGGGATTTGAATCACGTTTGGTAAATCTTGGTAAAACTCAAAATCGAGGAGTAGAATTTTTGTTAAATACTGTCAATATACAAGCGCTCTCCGGATTTAAATGGACAAGTACGCTCACTTTTGCGACCAACAGTAATAAAGTATTGGATTTAGGGCCCTTAGTGAGGGTAACTACCGAGACGAATTACGCAGCACCACAATATTATATGTATGGTTATGAAGTGGGCAAACCGGTGTCTGGACTTTATGGAGTACAATATGCCGGAACATGGAAATCTGCAGAAGAAATTAGTGAATGGGGTGGTAGTAAATATGTTTCTATTCCGTCCTTTTATCAATTAGGCAGACAACGCTATATGGATGCAAATGGAGACGGAGTATTAAGCGAAGCCGATGAGGTTTATCTGGGGCAAACTGAACCCAAAATGCAAGGTGGTCTGGGGAATAATTTTACGTGGAAAGGTTTCGAACTGGATGTGTTTTTTCAGTACTCGTTAGGGGCAAAAATGTACAATCCTATTGAATTTAAACAAGGGGTAGGTTACGTTGGGCCAAACCAATTCAGATATGTAGTGAATAGGTGGCACCCTATTAATAATCCAAATTCAGATATACCACGGGTAAATTCACAGGATTTTGTAGCTACAGATCGTTTTGTACATGATGCTTCATTTATACGATTAGGCTCGCTTCGTTTTGGATATACATTCAACAATAAAAATATGCCTATCAAAGCATTGCAAAATCTAAGTCTATATCTAACAGGTACCAATCTGTATTTATGGACAAAATATAATGGCTATGATCCCGATGTAAGCAACAATTCTTCCTCCGTTGTAAGAAGGAAAGATGATGGTGTTTATCCGAAAAATAGAACAATAGCGTTCAGCATAGCCACAAGGTTTTAACAGCAGGTAATTAACGAAAAAAGTTAATCATGATTAAACGATATTTATTGAAGGTCGCCATTTTGGCAATAACGGTTCTTTCATTATCAGGATGTGAAAAATTCCTGGAGGAAGATATGAAACATGCGGCATCGCCATCGAAATTTTATACAACCGAGGCGGAAGCCCAAGCGGCAGTAAATGGGATTTATACTGTATTATACGACATTTTTTCCAATCCAGATTTCTTTTTTGCGGCTGAAGGCAGTACAGACCTGATGGTAATGATTGTTGAAAGAAATGTAAACGGAAATTTTGGATATTCTCCGGCAGCCCCCGGAGTAGGACAGGAAGTCTGGAAGCATAGTTATAAAGGAGTAATGTATGCTAATAATACCATTACCGGAATACAAAGATCTAGTTTGTCAGCAGAAATAAAAGAGAAACTCATTGCTGAAGCAGTTACATTGAGAAGCCTGTATTATTATATTCTTACCAATACGTTTGGTGATGTTCCTTATTGGAGCGCAGGCTTGAAGACAGAAGATGATGTAAACGAAATTATAGCTTTGCCGCGTAGTAACGCCGATTCTATCAGAAATGTGTTAATTGGTGAGTTGGAAAATTACGCTCCTAACTTGTTGGAGAGGGCAGAAGGAGACAATACGGGAAGGGTAACCCAGGGACTTGCTTATGGTCTAATGGCAAAATTGGCTTTGACTAATCGTGATTGGGAAAAAGCCAGATGGGCTGCCGAGCAAGTTGTAAACATGGCGGGACGAGGAGTTTATAAATTGCTGGAAGATTATGGGGATATCTATAAAGTGGAGAACAATCAGGAATCTATTTTTGAAATACAATATTCCTATTCCCTAACAGGCTTACAACGCGCTCACCAGATTTACAATTGGTGTATGCCAACTCCAAAAAGTGGGAGTCAGTATAATGGTGTAGATCTGGGGAACGATTCTGCGACGCCATATGGAGCTGTTAGACCAACAAGAAGATTGGAGTCTTATTATTCCACCGGCGACAAACGGAAAATACATGTGCTGGCATCGGGATATATGGATGCCGTACAAAAAGTATTTAAGAATTTTAATATGTATAATAGTACAGGTCGTTACTGGTTGGGACCTAAATTTTGGGACATCCAGGCTAATAATATAGCCAGCGGTCGTAATATCATATTTATGCGATATGCGGATGTTGTATTGATGATGGCCGAAGCATTGATAGAACAAGACCAACTAGGTGATGCAAAATTCTATATAGACTTAATTCGTAACCGGGCTGATATTGGAGGTATCCCGTTAACAAACCAACCTACTATGCGTGAAGAATTGCGCAAAGAAAGAGGAAGGGAACTGGCAGGGGAATATAGTCGTAAATGGGATATAGTACGGTGGGGAATTTTTTACGAAAGCATAAAATCCGTAGCGGGAGATTATGCCGCTGCAGCCAATAACGTAAAGCCTTATAACCTATATTATCCAATTCCATCATTAGAAATAGTTAAAAATCCTGCATTAAGACAAAACCCCGGATATTAAAAGTTCATGAAGAAATATAAAATCATATTCATTCTCATCTTGAATGTTGCACTGGGGAATTTTAACGATACAGTGTATGCACAGACCAATGAGCCCTTAAAAATTATGAATTATAATGTGTTGGTTGGTTTTAATGGAAGTAACATGTATAGGGATAAATACCGTAATTGGATAACAGAGCGATTGCCGGATGTGATTACCTATCAGGAAATGAGCAAATTTACCGAAGAATCTTTTGCGGCCTTTGCGAAAAGTTACGGACATGCGTATACTGCATTTTTTGATACCGGAAGTTGCTGTCCTTTAGCTATATCATCAAAATATCCAGTTTCAAAAATCCAAAAACTGAAACTAGAGATGAACCATGGGATAATAGTTGCGGAAATACAGGGATATACTTTAGTTGTATTGCACCTTGACCCCAAAAGCTGGGAGCAACGTCTGGTGGAGATTGATAAAATACTTAAAATAATTAAGCCCCTTTCAACAAAAAAACTATTGATGATGGGTGATTTTAATTCTTTTTCTCCGGTAGATGCAGGTATATATAATGCGCAGCAGGCAAGGCTGGATAGGGCCATAAAAGGGAAAAGCAAGAATATTAATAACGGAGGCTTTGATTATAGTGTCATTCAGCAGGTAATAGAAGCAGGGTATATAGACACCTGGTGGGAAAAGCATCAGACTTTTAGTCATACTTGCCCCACTAAATTACATTCGACATCTGGAGATAGTGATAAACTAAGGATTGACTATATCTGGACCAGTCCGGATTTAAAGAGCAAAATTAAAAACTGCGAAATTATTTATGATAGTATAACACATATGCTGTCTGATCATTATCCGGTATTGTTAACGCTGGAGAGATAAATTAGAATTATGGACTTAAGAAAATTTAATGTTGCTTTTTTGTGTCTGGCTTTTCTATTAAGTATAAAAGCAAGTGCACAACAAAGAATACACGAAACCTTTTTAGATGCACAAAACAAAAATAAATATCCGGCAGAGGTGATTACCGCTTTATCTGGCGACTGGATGTTTAACGACGCTTTGGTTACCAATGTGAAATCGAATGACATTCGGCCGAAGTCTCCTCGTTTACTTGGTCCAACAAGTATCAATAAATCTAATGGCTATATAAGTACTGAATTTGATATCAAGGGACTTTCATCTGTAAAAGTGGGATTTATTGGCTATAAAGATGATGTGTCAGATTATTATGCAGTTGAGGTTTTCGTATCTAAAGATAATGGCAAAAATTGGGCTTCGTTAGGTGTAAGGCGCGGTGACCCTACGAAAGAAGAGGAAGCTTTTGCCGAATATAAAATCAACAACAAAAAGAAAGAGGCTTATAGAGTGAAAATTGTAAATGCTTCTGCGCCTAAATCAAACAGATTAAGCCGAATCAATATAACAGAAATTCAGTTTGAATATGGAGAGT
This sequence comes from Pseudopedobacter sp., assembly GCF_040392825.1. Taxonomy (NCBI): domain Bacteria; kingdom Pseudomonadati; phylum Bacteroidota; class Sphingobacteriia; order Sphingobacteriales; family Sphingobacteriaceae; genus Pseudopedobacter; species Pseudopedobacter sp. The sequence continues at coordinate 14,767 of NZ_JBEBVH010000006.1, read as the reverse complement.
AAAAGAAATTTTCAAAAGAACAATTTGTCATGTCGACCACAGAAAGCAATCTATATATCAGCTGTTTTTGGTCGAGGATTCCTAACGAAATTATTTTGTCTATTGTGCTTAGTGGCATTCGCTACTGGTGTTTTTGCACAGCATAAAGCCATTACAGAGACATTTGAAACAGCAACAAAAAAAGGTAAATATCCTGAGGGAGAGGTAACAACCACAAATGGAAAATGGTTATTCAAGGATGCTTTAGTCTGGGATAAAGAACCAACAGATTTTAGAGCCATGGCTCCCCGTGTTATGTCTGCGCCAACTATAGAAGATGAATCGGGAAGTATAACCTCTTTATTTGAAACAAAAGGGCTTAAAAGTGTGAAAGTAGGATTTATAGGCTACAAGCTGGACCCCGGGTACTTTCAACTGGAAGTATTGGTTTCTGCAAATAAGGGACAAAGTTGGCGTAGCATAGGTACCGTAAGGGGTAGATACGATAAAAGCAGAGAAACATTTGCAACATTTAAGACCAATTCAAAAAAAGATGAAGAATTGATGATTAAGGTCGTAAATACTTCTGCGCCTAAGCTTAACAGACTTAACAGGGTTAATATTACTCTGATAGAAATGGAAATACAATAGATTGTTAACAAGAGTATCAATACAAAAAGATGTTATATGAAAACAAATTTTAAGATGATCCACAATATCTCTGTAATGTGCAGGATATTGGTGGCTATTATTCTGTTCTCGTCTTGTAAAAAAGATACAGAAACAACTCAGGTACCACAGATTCCGGGGTTTCCCGTAAATACGACTATATCCAAATTGATAGAAAAAGAAGGTGTAGTGAATACAGAGTCCGTTGTATGGGGTTTTGTTTCGGCAGTTGGTGTGTCGCAGAACCTGCCCTTAATGGTCGCTATACAGGACGATGGTGCAGGCTTAATTATAAAGGTTGAAGAAAATGAATTAGAGAGATTCACGCCAGGGACGCTGGTATTTGTAAAAGCAAAAGGCCTGGCAATAAAAAAAGAAGACTCGTTTACGGTTTTAACCAGACCTGACGGTAAAGAAATGAATGCCGACGATATAGAAGCGTCCATTGGTTTTGGTGCTAAGAGCCAGAAGGTGCCAGTTACAGAGACAGATATAGAGCATTTGGATATTTCTAATCATCAAAGATTGGTGACTATCAAAGATGTGGAAGTGGCTAACGAATACATAGAAGGTAACTTTGGGCCAGATGCAAACAATGACAAAAAAGAGATATTACTACAAGACTGTGCGGGTAATGAAGTAGTGGTAATAACTTATGGCAATTCGGATATAGCCTCAACAAGTATTCCGGAGGGAAGAGGGAATCTGACTGGTTTTTTTACTATAAATAACAATAGAAAAGAGTTAAGATTGCTTGATGAAAACGCTGCTGACGGTTTAACACAGGTACGTTGTGCAGGATCTGGTGATATTACATTGACGAGGGAAATCTCTAAGATTATTGCTGCAGGAGAGGGAAGTACTATACCTGCAGGTACTGAGCTGAAAGTAGTGAATATATCAACAACAGTAAGCGAGACTAACGGAGGAATCACCGTTCAGGATGCAAGTGGAGGTATATTTATAGCAGGAGTTAGTACGGCAAATTATCCGTTAGATGCTGCTTTAATTATCAATGTTGGTAATAAGCAATTAGCATCTGTAAATGGCAGGCTGGCAATCACAGGTGTTACCAATACAGATATTCAAATTGCAGGTACTTATGATTATCCTTCCAAAATCACTTCAATAGCCAATATGCTTAATGGGAATATGGGCAACACGTTGGTAGAAATAAATAATCTTGCTATTACGCTTTACGACGATTTTTCAACAGAAAAGGTTTATCGTATACGTGATAATACAGGGAAGATACATATGACTTTGTTAACCAGCAGTAATATAACATTAACAGAAGGAACGGTTAGTGTAAAGGGATATTTTACACAGCAGAACGGAGAAAACAAATTCATGATTCGCCAGCAATCGGATGTAACTTATAAAGGGACGGCACCTAATCCTGATCCGGATTATATAGTAGAGACTTTTAAGGGTGCCTATAGACTTAGGAAAGATAATGGAAGTATGGTACTCACTAAAGGCTATTACTACTACTCACCTACAGATCCTCAACATGATAACTATATGATTGGGTTATCAACTGGTAAATGGTTGTTTTATGGTGTATTGATGAACCCTGGAAGGGTGAACGACATGAGGGATTCCGCGCCTTGTATGTTAGGAAAAACATCTAAACCCGCACCAGGGACTGCCTATTTCCCGGAAAATGGTCCTGGATATATAGAAAGTCAGTTTGGATATAATGGATTAAAAAGGATAAAAGTAGAGTTTGGTTCGAAATATAATAATACCACGCCTACACTCAGATATACTATAGAGGTAAAGATTTCTATAGACGAAGGAGTTACATGGACTTCACTTGGAACAAAGTATGTGGACGGAAAAGGAAAACTAGCTATAGCAGATTTTTCACCTAACATACCAAGGGCGCAAAAAGTAAGGGTACAGGTACTTAACCAATCAGACGGTGCAATTGATAATTGGGGAACAATACTGAATGTGCTTAGTATAACAGTAGAGCAACCAGAACAATAAAATTACCCGCAAGAACTTTTTAAAAAATGCAGCATTAATGCCTATCCCGGAAGTGTGCTTTCGGGATAGGATGTTTATCCGACAACTCTGGATTGTCGAATGGCAATGCTTTAACCTTTAAATACTTGCTTTAATAAAAGTAAATAAGTTATGAGAAAGATATATTATATATATGTTTTGATAATCGCAGTATCTGTAGGATGCGGTAAAAGTACAGATGTCGTTGATGGTGATTCTGGTAAAAAAGGTGAGGATAATGGGAATAATAATGAACAGGAATGGTTAAGTCCTGTAAAAGCAATGACCTACAATATAGAATATACCAGCGTTGCTAATACAGAAACTAACCCATGGAGCAGTCGTAAAGAGCTGGTAAAAGAAATTTTTGATAAATACAGCCCTGATATTGTAGGAGTGCAAGAGCTCTCTAAAGCACAGTTAGACGATATGGTAGTTCTAATGCCCCGATATGCGTTTGTAGGTACAGATGTAAGAGGCGAGACCACTGTAAATAATAGACTTTCGGTCACTATTTTCTATAAAAAGGAAAATATAGAAATTAAAGAGTGGGGTAAGTTCTGGTTGTCAGAAACACCCGCGGTAGCAGGAAAGGGTTGGGATGCGGACCAGTTTCGTATTTGTACCTGGGCACATGTAAAAGATAAAAATACACAGAAAGAGTTTTATTTTTTCAGCACCCATTTTGACCATATCGGCACCGAAGCCCGTACCAAAAGTGTTCAGCTACTTTTAGACACTATTCCTGTAATGACAACAGGTTATCCTGCTATTTTAACCGGAGACTTTAACTCTGCACAAACGACTACTTATTATAAGTTGATGGTGTCTGGCAATAATATAAAAGATACTTATGACCTCACCAATAACAAAACGAATGCTCTGCGGGGAACATTCAATGATTACGATGTGAACAAAGTTGATAACAGACGTATAGATCATATTTTTTTAAGCACTGCATTGCCTGTAAAAGTTGATAGCTGGGCCATCAGAACTGATATTTTTAATGGGAAATACCCATCAGACCATTTTCCTGTAATAACAGAAATAAGGTTTTCGAAATAAATGAAATAATTAAAACACTCTTAAAATTAAAAAAATGAGAAAAAATGTACTTTTAATGCTTTTGGTTATGGTTGCAAACACTTTGTTTGCACAGGGGCCGTTTACAGAGGGTAACTTAGTGTTGTATCGTCATAATATTGGGGGAAGTGGAGGGAATAATGATCCCAATAATAATGGAAATCAGGCTATACAAATATTTTTGGATGAATATAAAATGTCCGCCGATGGTAATAGTTTAGAGTTTGTGCAAACTGTTCCATTGCCTATTGCTGCTGATGGAACAAACAACCCGGTTACATGTGTTGGGTGGACTGCAGCAGAAGGATATATGACCCGTTCCTATGATGGAAGATATTTAATTATACCAGGATATGGAGTAACACCAGGTACAGTCGCAGCGAGTCAGTCTTCAATATCTGTTCCACGAGTTGTCGCTAGAATAGACTATCAGGCAAATATCAACAGTACGTTAAAATTAACTAATATCTTTTCAGGCGTAAATTATAGAGCGGCGACATCTTATGATGGTGTAGATGTTTGGCTTTCAGGAGCAGCTACTTCGGCTGATTATCGTGGTCCATATTATGCATCAATAGGGCAATCAGGTAATGACGCTATTAACTTAGGTACCGCTATACAAGGCTCCCAGTGTATAAAAATATTTGACAATCAGTTATATACTACAGTTTCAACCAGATTATACCAAATTGGTACAGGATTGCCTAAAAGCACAATAAATAACAGTAGCTATAAAGCTGTAACACCTATATATACTGCTCAGAACCCGCTAAGTCTTAGTGGGGCTGTCGATTTTTATATGGCAGATCTTAGCGGCGGAAAAGTGCTCTATATTAGTACAACTACAGCATCGTCTGCTGGTAATGGAGGGTTTGCGGCAGGGATTCACAAATGGTCACTAGTTGAAGATGAGTGGGTGTATAATGGAGGATGGGCTAATACGAATGAAGTAAAAGAATTAAGATCCCTGGAAGGTAAGATTGAAACTGGAAAGGTAAAGTTATTTGCAGTAAGTCACACTTCAAATCCTGCTAATGGAGATTCAAAAATATATCTGTTTAAAGATGAAAAGGGTTATAATGAGCCTATATCAATATCAGGAGGAGCACCAAAATTATTATTAGATATAACAGGCCAGAATAAACAATTCCGTAGTATCGCATGGGCACCAGTACAAAATTCTGTACTACCTGTTAAATTAAGCTCCTTCGAAGCAAAATCTCAATATAATCATGTGCAGCTAAATTGGAAAACGAGTTCAGAAAACAATAATTCTCATTTCGAAATACTGCGTTCGGACGGAACAGAATTTAAAGTAATAGGAATCGAAAAAGGAGCAGGTAATAGCAGTGAAGAGAAATCATACAACTTTATAGATCGTAATCCGTTAAGCGGGATGTCTTACTATCAGCTACGTCAGGTTGATTTTGATAATAAATCAGAATTGTCTAAAATAATACCGGTAAGTATAACTCCAAAACAAACCGAATTAAAAGTGTATAATGGAAATTCAGGAGAATTAGTCATTGATATGTATACAGTAAAAGCAGGTAAAGCAACTGTGGAAATAACAGATGCTATAGGTCGCAAAGTATTAACTCAACAAATAGAAGTTAAGGCAGGGTATAATATGTTTGGTAGCCAGTTGACTTTAAGTTCAGGGATTTATGTAGCTTCATTGTTTTTTGACAATGGAACAACCAGTATAAAATTTATAAAATAATTATTGAAAACATAATCAATAGAGAAGCTTTCCAAAAGATCTTATTTTATTACTCTTGAAAACAAAATACCGTATTTAAAGATATACAAACAGAGATAAGATTAGTGGGAAGCTTTTATATAAGATAGTTTGTCAGACCTAAGTTTTACAGTAAGTTGAGATATTTGTATTCCTAAATTGAGACAATATTTCGAGGTTAATCACCTTCCTTTGTTTACAGGTAGCAAGAGTCCTGGGTAAGGCTTTAATTCTTTTGTTTGAATATTTCTTTTTGTTGTTATTTGTTTTTGTTAATTTGGTTTTTAGTTTCTTTTTGTTTTTAAGTAAAGGCGATAAATATCTTTATCCAATTCTGAAATTTAATTTAATTGTTGATATTCAGGTTTTAAATAGTCCTGAATGTGTTGGTTAGATTTAATCTGGAATGTACAGATTGATAGAAGAATAGATCGTGCGTTCTAGAAACTTATTGTAAAAAGTACACTTTGAATTTTGATTGGTAAATATTTAATTTTATTTTCAACAAACTAAATTAAAATATTTACAAATAATTGGCTTGGGGGGTATTTGACGTTTGTTAAATACAAAAAAGATTTTTTGAATGCTTTCACCCGAAAACAGAACTTATTTGTATAAATAGAATATAACCTAAATAAAAATGGCGAAAAACGTTTATGATGCAATAGTGATTGGATCAGGTATTTCCGGAGGCTGGGCAGCCAAAGAGTTGACAGAAAAGGGTTTAAAAACCATACTTCTGGAAAGAGGGAGAAACATAGAACACGTTAAAGATTACACAGCGGCAACAAAGGCTCCCTGGGAATTTCCTCACAGAGGACGCAGAACACAAGAACTTATAGAAGCTTATCCGGTCTTGAAAAGAGACTATCCTTTAAACGAAAGGAATCCGGATTTCTGGGTGAACGAAAAAGAATCACCATATGTAGAAGTAAAAAGATTCGACTGGTACCGCGGCTATCATGTAGGGGGAAGATCGTTAATGTGGGGAAGACAATCCTATCGTTTAGCAGATCTGGATTTCGAAGCCAATCTGAAAGAAGGCGTGGCTATAGATTGGCCTGTTCGTTATAAAGAAATTGCCCCGTGGTATAGTTATGTCGAAAAATTTGCGGGTATAAGTGGTTCCAGAGATGGATTAGAACAACTGCCGGATGGCGATTTTTTACCTGCAATGGATATGAACTGTGTGGAAAAAGATGTTGCCGCCCGTATCAAATCTCAATACAAAGGACAAAGAGATATGATTATTGGCCGTGTAGCGCATGTTACCGGACCACATCATAACAGAAGTAATTGTCAATACCGTAATAAATGTTCACTGGGTTGCCCTTTTGGTGCTTATTTCAGTACGCAATCATCTACATTACCTGCAGCTATGGCAACTGGAAATCTCACTTTGAGACCTTTCTCTATAGTTACCAAAATTCTTTATGATAAAGACACTAAAAAGGCAACAGGTGTAGAAGTCTTAGATGCGCAAACAAATGAGACCATAGAATATAAAGCTAAGGTGATTTTCTTATGTGCCTCTACTTTAAATTCTGCATGGGTACTTATGAATTCTGCAACAGATGTATGGGATGGTGGTTTAGGAAGCAGCAGTGGTCAGTTAGGACATAATCTAATGGATCATCATTTCAAAACCGGTGCTTCTGGAGAGGTAGAGGGATATGAAGATAAATATTACTTTGGAAGAAGGCCTAATGGCATATATATTCCGCGTTTTAGAAATTTCAGAGAAGACAAAAGAGATTATTTGAGAGGTTTCGGTTATCAGGGATCTGCAAGCAGGGAAAGCTGGAACAGAGAGATTGCTGAATTAAGTATTGGTGCCGAACTAAAAGAGGCTTTATCTCAACCTGGTTCATGGAGAATGGGGGTAACGGCATTTGGAGAAATTCTGCCATATCATGAGAACAAAGTCTATTTAGATCCAAAGGTGAAAGATAAATGGGGCTTACCTGTTTTGGCTATAGACGCCGAAATTAAGGAGAACGAGAAAAAAATGCGTGTAGATATGGCAAATGACGCGAAAGAAATGTTGGAAATAGCAGGGCTGAAAAACGTGAAAACATTTGATTCGGGATATGGATTTGGACAGGGTATTCACGAAATGGGGACCGCCAGAATGGGGCATGATCCTAAAGATTCTGTGTTGAATAAACATAATCAGGTTTGGGATGCCAAAAATGTATTTGTTACAGATGGCTCGTTCATGACATCGGCTGCGTGTGTGAATCCGTCCTTAACCTATATGGCCTTTACTGCAAGAGCGGTAGATCATGCGGTTTCTGAATTGAAAAAAGGAAATTTATAACTAATAAAAATACAATCAATGAATAGAAGAGAAGCGATATCCTCGGTTGCATTCTTATTAGGAGGTAGTATCGTTGGCGGTCAGGCTTTTATCCTTACAGGATGTTCATCGTCTATTAAAGATGTTCAAGATCTGTTTTCTAAAGAGAATATTTTGTTAATGGATGAAATTGCCGAGACGATAATTCCCAAGACCGATACCCCTGGAGCTAAAGATGCAAAAACCGGAGAACTTATGGCAATTATGATAAAAGATTGCTATACACCGGAAGACCAGAAAATATTTATAGATGGCCTGCAAAAAATAGAAGATCTTTCTAAAAAAGAGTATTCTAAAAAGTTTACAGAATGTAGTCCTGCAGAGCGCAAAAAGCTTTTAGTGCAATTAGATACAGAACAAAAAGAATATCAGATTACTAAAAAAGACGGCGATCCTCAGCATTTCTTTAGAATGATTAAAGAGTTAGCTATTTTTGGCTACTTTACGTCTGAACAAGGTGGAAATCAAAACCTTACTTATGTAGAGGTTCCGGGACGTTTTGATGCCTGTATTCCATTTAAAAAAGGAGATCCGGTTTATTTGAATCCTTAATCAATGAATGAAAAAATAAGATACGCTATGATAGGCGGTGGCCCGGGGGCTTTTATAGGAGCTGTACACAGGATTGCCGCAAGAATGGATAATTTATATGAATTAGTTGCCGGTTGTTTTAGCAGTTCTGTAGAGAAATCTTTGGAAACAGGCAAAGAAATAGGAATTGCCAACGATAGGATTTATGCAAATTATCAGGAATTAATAGAAAAAGAGAAACAGCTCCCGGATAATCAAAGAGTACAGGTTATTTGTATTGTTACACCAAATCACGTTCACTTTGCCCCTGCAAAAATGGCATTGGAAAACGGATTTCATGTGATATTGGATAAACCTATTACCCTAACGCTGGAAGAAGCAAAAGTATTAAAACATTTAAAAGAACAAACGGGTAAAGAGTTGTTGCTAACTCATACTTATACCGGATATCCAATGGTAAAAGAAGCTAGACAGCAGTTGGCTTCGAAAAAACTGGGAAATATAAGGAAAGTATATGTAGAATATCCGCAGGGTTGGCTAAGTAAGTCTGTAGAAAGTAAACAGGCAGACTGGAGAACAGACCCGTCCAAAAGTGGAGTGGCGGGCGCTATGGGAGATATTGGTACGCATGCATTTAATTTGGCCGAATACGTTACATCGCTACAGGTGGTAAAACTATGTGCGGATATTAATACAGTTGTCGAAAATAGGAGGTTGGATGATGACGGTGCCGTATTATTGAAATTCAATAATGGTGCAAGCGGAGTGTTAATGGCAAGTCAGGTTGCAGCCGGAGAGGAAAATAAAGTGAAAATTAGGGTGTACGGTGAAAATGGCGGATTAGAATGGCATCAGGAAGATGCAAATTCTCTGGTATTGAAACATCTGGATGAACCTGCTCAGATTTTACGGACAGGAGCTTCTTATCTCGGTTCCTTCGCGACACATAATACCAGAGTTCCTGCTGGGCATCCGGAAGGTTATTTAGAAGCTTTTGCTAATTTATATAGAAACTTCGCATTAACTATTTTGTATAAAAATCAGGGAAGAGAAGTACCCAAAGAATGTTTGGATTTTCCGGGAGTAGAGGAGGGAGTGAGAGGAATGGCTTTTATAGAAACAGTTATCGCTTCCGGCCAGTCAGATCAAAAGTGGGTTGAATTAACTATTTAGTATCGAGATTGCATATAGCGTATAGAGATCTACGCTATACTCAAATACTCATTACACAATACTCTTAACAATGAAAACAATAAAAGGACCGGGGTTATTTATTGCGCAGTTTATTTCGGACAATCCGCCATATAACAACTTGGATGATATATGTAAGTGGGCAAAAGGCCTGGGGTTTAAAGGCCTGCAATTGCCGACCTTAGATGATAGATTTATAGACTTGCAAAAAGCTGCGGAAAGCAAAACCTATGCAGATGAGCTTAATGGAAGAATTAATTCGCATGGATTAGAAATTACGGAGCTTTCTACACATTTACAAGGGCAGTTAGTAGCAGTGCATCCGGCTTATAATGAACTTTTTAATGCCTTCGCTCCGGAAAAATACCATACAGATTTTAATGCGAGAACAGAGTGGGCAATCCAGCAATTAAAATATGCAGCCAAAGCTTCCAGAAATTTAGGCTTAGATGCACATGTGACTTTTAGTGGTGCTTTGCTTTGGCCGTATGTTTATCCTTGGCCTCAACGTTCGCCTGGATTAGTAGAAGCAGGTTTTGATGAACTGGCTAAAAGATGGAAGCCTATTTTAGATGTTTTTGATGAAAATGGCGTAGACTTATGTTTTGAGTTACATGCCGGTGAGGATTTGCATGATGGTATAAGCTTTGAGATGTTCTTGGAGCGTGTAAACCACCATCCTAGAGCGAACCTTTTGTATGACCCTTCTCACTTTATTATCCAATGTCTAGACTATTTGGAATATATTGATATCTATCATGAAAGAATTAAAATGTTCCATGTAAAAGATGCAGAATTTAACCCTACGGGAAGACAGGGCGTTTACGGTGGGTATCAAAATTGGATTGACAGAGCCGGAAGATTCAGGTCATTAGGCGATGGTCAGGTAGATTTTAAATCTATTTTTAGCAAAATGGCACAATACGGTTTCAATGGATGGGCTGTTTTGGAATGGGAATGTGCTATTAAACATCCGGAAGATGGCGCAAAAGAAGGTGCCCAGTTTATAAAAGACCACATTATAAGAGTGACCGAAAAAGCTTTTGATGACTTTGCCAAGTCTGGAGGAAATGAGGAGTTTAATAAGAAAATTTTAGGGATATAATTTATGAAGAAAAGACATTTATTAGTGCCGATACTATTTGCTGTAATTTATGCATGTGGAGGACAAGGAAACCAGGAAAATACAGATAATAACCAAACTCAATCGAATACTGAGGCAGAAGTTACACAGGAACATAAAGGCAAAGAATTAATAGCTAAATCAGATTGTTCTGCTTGCCATGCTGATAAAAGTAAATTAGTAGGTCCGTCTTATACAGATATAGCCAACAGATATGATAATACAGCAGAAAATCAAAAATACCTTGCAGATAAAATTGTAAAAGGAGGCTCGGGTGTTTGGGGAGATGTTCCAATGACACCGCATCCACAATTAAGTGAATCCGATCTCAAAGAAATAGTAAATTATATTTTTACATTAAAAAATTAAAATTTTATGAGACTTTTTTTGTTTGTCGTTCCCATGATATTTGCGTTTAGTTTGAGTTACGCACAGAAGTCGAAAAAGCAATGGGAAGATTTGTCGGGAGCAGATAAATGGCATGTTTACGGGAAAGATCAAATTACCAAAGCATGGGAATTTAAAGATGGTATATTGTATTTCAATTCTAAAATTGAAGATAAATCACAGAAAGGAAACCTGATAACCAATGAGGAATATGATAATTTCCATTTGCAGCTAGAATGGAAGATATCAAAAAAAGGAAATAGCGGCGTTATATTTTTAGTGAATGAAGACCTTACGAAATATAAGCAACCTTATTTAACTGGTCCGGAAATGCAGGTTCTGGATAACGATGGACATCCTGATGGAAAAATATTTAAACATAGAGCAGGAGACTTATACGATCTTATCCCTAGTAAAAAGGAAATGGCAAAGTCTGTTGGTGAGTGGAACAAGGCAGAAATTATATTAAAAGATGCGAAGCTGACATTCATTTTAAATGGGGAGAAAGTTGTTGAAACTACAATGTGGGATGATGAATGGCATAAAATGGTTGCAGCGAGTAAGTTTAAAACAATGCCAGATTTTGCAAGGTATAAAAAAGGTAAAATTGCTTTACAAGACCATGGCGACGACGTATGGTTCAGAAATATCAAAATTAGAAGATTATAAAAATCAGCAGCTAGTAATAAATAGTCAGTAAAGTCTCCAGACTTATAAAATCAATTAAACCAAACCAAAACATGACAAGTATTAATCGTATCAAGCTATCATTTATGATGTTCCTCGAGTTTTTCATCTGGGGAGCATGGTTCGTTACATTAGGAACCTTCTTAGGTAGCAACTTAAATGCAGGTGGGGCGCAGGTTGCAGCCGCATTTTCCACTCAGTCTTTCGGAGCAATCATTGCACCGTTTATTATTGGACTTATAGCAGACAGATATTTCAATGCTGAGCGGATATTAGGAGTCTTACATTTAATTGGTGCATTTTTAATGTATCAGATGTTTACTTCACAAGACTTTTCTGCATTTTATCCCTATGTATTTGCATACATGATCGTTTATATGCCAACGCTGGCACTGGTGAATTCCGTTTCGTTTAATCAAATGAGTGACCCTGAAAAGGAGTTTTCAAACATTAGAGTTTGGGGAACAATAGGTTGGATTGCTGCAGGGTTAACCATCAGCTACATCTTTCATTGGGATTCTGCAGAAGGGATAGCTTCGGGGCTTTTGAAGAATACATTTTTAATGGCCGGTATTGCTTCTGCTATTCTGGGGATATTTAGCTTCACTCTACCAAAAACACCACCAAAGGCCAATAAAGAGGAAAAGGTAAGTGTGTCAGGAATTTTAGGATTAGATGCTTTAAAATTATTGAAAAGCAGCGATTTTCTGGTGTTCTTTATATCATCTATATTGATATGTATCCCCTTAGCTTTTTACTATCAGAATGCAAATCCTTTTCTAACTAATGTAGGTCTCGAAAATCCTACAGGGAAAATGACTATTGGACAGATTTCTGAAGCTTTTTTCCTTTTATTGCTTCCGGTATTCTTTAAAAAATTCGGATTTAAGAAAACATTAATGGCGGGTATGCTAGCATGGGTACTTCGTTATGCATTTTTTGCCTATGGAGATGCAGGTGCCGCTTCATGGATGTTGATCTTAGGAATAGCTTTACATGGTATTTGTTACGATTTCTTTTTCGTTTCAGGGCAAATTTATACCAATGCCAGAGCTGGAGAACATATTAAAAGTGCAGCACAAGGTATGATTACTTTAGCAACTTACGGTGTGGGTATGTTAATAGGTTTCTGGGTAGCAGGTACAATAACAGATAGCTATAAATTAACAGAAAATACTTTTAACTGGAATATGATATGGCTAATTCCGGCAGGTATTGCTGCGGCTGTTTTAGTTATTTTTGCCATCTCTTTTAAAGAGAAGAAAAATGTTGAAGCTTAATAAAAATGTAATGGCAAACAGAAGAGAAGCAATAAAAAGTGTAATAGGTGGAGCAGTTGCTGTTGGTACAACGGGAATTTTATCATCTTTTGATATTAAAAAAGAAAATCAATTGAAACTTAAGGGTAATATTAACCATGCTGTATGCAAGTGGACGTATCAATATCTTGGTCTTGAGCAATTATGTATAGAAGCTAAGAGAATTGGAATTAAAGCTATAGATCTGGTAGGACCGAATGAATGGGGTATTTTAAAAAAGCATGGTTTAGATTCCAGCATGTGCAATGGAGCTGAAATTAATTTGGTAGATGGTTTTGCAGGGCCTAATTTTCATCAGAAATTAATTGACAGCTATACCGAAATGATTCCCAAAGTAGCCAAAGCCGGTTACAAAAACCTGATATGTTTTAGTGGTAATAGAAGAGGTATGGATGATGAAACAGGGATTAATAATTGTGTTCAAGGTTTACAAAAAATAATTGCATTAGCAGAAAAACATAATGTGACCCTGGTTATGGAATTGCTGAATAGCAAGATAAATCATAAAGATTATTTTGCAAGCAGAACTCATCTTGGCGCAGAAATAGCAAAGAGATTAGGTTCTGGAAATTTTAAACTGCTTTATGATATCTATCACATGCAGGTTGACGAAGGGGATGTGATCCATACAATAAGAACGTTTAATCAATATATTGGTCATTATCATACTGCAGGAGTTCCCGGCAGAAATGAAATTGATGAAACTCAGGAATTGAATTACCCAGCTATTATGCGGGCTATTGTAGCTACGGGCTACAAAGGATATGTGGCACAGGAATTTATTCCCAAAAAGAAAAACAAATTAGAGTCTTTAGAAGAGGCAATAGCCATTTGTGATGTTTAAGATATGAGTTTCAAAAATAAAAAAGCCCCTGTATAGTGGAAGGGCTTTTTTATTTTGCCAAAATCCAGCTCTTCGAAACTGTATCTGTACTTCTTAATATTTACTTAACATATTGGTTATTGATAGTTAATTATGAGGTAACAAGTCGGTAATATACTCATAATACTTTTGCAACAATTAAATAACGCAAAAGTGAATAAAAAACAATTTAACACATTTAGCATAGTAGTTTTTATGCTAATGCTTTTTACCTCAAATCTAATATTTGCTCAAACTGCAAAAATTACAGGTAAAGTTGTTGATAAGGCTAATGGTGAAACACTTATTGGTCTTGCAGTTGGTATAGAAGGTACCACAAAAGGTACGCTTACCGATGTGGAGGGCAGGTTTTCTTTAACAGGTCTCGCTGCCGGAAAATATAATTTAACTTTTAGATACCTTGGTTATCAGCCCAAGACGATTACAGCTGTAGAAGTTAAGGCCGGCCAGGTTACTACGGTAGATGTACAGTTAGAACAGTCTGCTACACAAAGTTTAAAGGAGGTTGTGGTTACAGCTTCTTATAAACAGGAAACAGTAGGCGCTCTGTATGCCAAACAAAAAAATAATATTAGTATTTCGAATGGGATTAGTGCCGATCAAATTAAAAAATCACCAGATAGAAATACATCTGAAGTTTTGAAAAGGGTGAGTGGAACAAGTATTCAGGACAATAAGTTCGTCGTTATTCGCGGACTATCTGACAGATATAATTCTACTTTATTGAATGGAGCAGTGTTGCCTAGTACAGAGCCTGATAAAAAAGCGTCGGATTCGAATACACGACTGGATTATGTATATA
>NZ_JBEBVH010000005.1:0-35088 GCF_040392825.1 Pseudopedobacter sp. | reverse complement strand
AACTCTTCTGTCTACACTACAGTTATTGTAGGCAGGAAATAAATGATAAAAATATTTTTTAGATTAGCATTTTTAAAAAGACACCTAACCTAAAAAATTATGTTCAGAAAACACATGAGCTACGGTGCATTGGCATGTATGTTAGCTTTGCATTTGGTATCTTGTAATAGCTCTTCCAATTCGGAAAAACAAAAAGAAGAAACTCACAATCCGGCGACGCAGACGATTCCGGAAGAAGCAAAAGGATTAATTGGTCGTTGGGACCTGACTGTCGATAACGAAGGCAAAGAAGCTCCGTCATGGCTGGAAGTAAAGCTTTCTGGCTTTAATACACTAGTAGGCTCGTTTGTAGGTAGTTCCGGCAGCAGTCGCCCGGTTTCACATATTAAATTGGATCAGGGAAAATTTTCTTTCGAAATTCCACCACAGTGGGAAGGTGGAGATGGGATGTTTACCATTCAGGGTGAATTGGCAGGAGAGACCATTAAAGGTACTATTACTTCCAATAAAGGCAATACATTCAATTTTACCGGAACCAAAGCACCTTATCTGGTAAGAACCGGAGATGCACAATGGGGAGAGCCGATAGAACTTTTTAATGGTAAAGACCTTTCAGGATGGAATACTTCTTCAGATAATAGCCAATGGGAGGTCATTGACGGTATCCTGACTAATAAAAAGACAGGTGCCAACCTGATTAGTGAGCAAAAGTTCGATGATTTTAAACTAATTGCCGAGTTTCGTTATGCCGAAGGTGGAAATTCTGGAATTTATTTAAGAGGACGTTATGAAGTACAGGTAGAAGATTCGCCTAAAGACAGACATCCGGGCTCTTTATATTTTGGTGGTGTCTATGGATTCTTAGCTCCCAGCGAAATCGTAACACTTGGCCCGAACGAGTGGAATAAATTTGAGATTACACTTCGCGGACGCATGGTAACTATTGTCGCAAACGGCAAAGAAATTATCTGCAATCAGGAAATCCCCGGCATAACAGGAGGGGCTCTGGACAGTAAAGAAGGAGAATCCGGACCAATCTATTTGCAAGGAGATCATTCCGCTGTGGAATTCAGAAAAATAACTATTATTCCAGCGAAATAGTACAAAGAAAGAGGTGAGTACACAATTACGAGATTCAAAAAGGGTACTCACCTCCTGAAATCCGCATAGTAGCGCAAGCATCCGCTTGTGCTTATAAAGATTAAAGGTACAAGCGGGGACGCTTGCACCAAACAAAATTTTACAGATTTACTTAATGAGAATGTCCTAAAAGTGCTGTCTTTGTCATAGAAATCAAAGTGACAACTTCGACTTTCCCCCCTCTATAGCAGTTCGTAATTAGGCAAAACTAACCCTGCCTATTTTTACTCAAAGTAATTTCTCTTGAATTTTCATCTGTTGTCTTAATCTCAATGGCAATATAGCTATCGGGCAACAGATCGGGTATTTTCTCTGGCCATTCGATCATACAATATTCTCCCGAATAAAAATAATCCTCATATCCTAAATCGAAAGCTTCTCCCTGATTTTTTATCCGGTAAAAATCAAAATGGTATATTTTACCATTCGCTTTTGTTTCATATTCGTTTACAATAGAGAAAGTGGGGCTAGAGGTATGATCTTCTGTCCCCAATAGATAGCATAACTTACTTATAAGAGTTGTTTTTCCGGCACCCATTTCGCCATAAAAAACAAAAATCCTTTCTTCCTCTGCGAAAGAAAGAACCTGTTTAGCAGCATTATCTAAGTCGTTTAAGCTTTTGGTACTTATTTGCATGATGCAAAAATAAGGCTCTATTTATTTTTATAAGTAACAAATGGGATAATCATTTCTTCCATAGAGATTCCACCATGCTGGAAAGTCTCGTTATAATAATTTACAAACTGATTGTAATTATTCTGGTAAACGAAATAGCTGTCTTCCTTGGCGAAGATAAAGCTTGAGCTCACATGCAATTTTGGAAGCATAATCTCGTGTGGATTTTTAATATGAAATACTTCTTTTGCCGTAAATGCCAGGTTTTTACCCTGTTTGTATCTTAAATTGGTATTTGTATTTCTATCGCCAATAACCTTACTTGGTTTTTTTACGCGAATAGTTCCGTGATCTGTTGTCAGCATAACTTTTACCCGTTTTTGTGACAGTTTTTTAATCAGATCTAACAACGGCGAATGCTCGAACCAGCTTAAAGTTATAGAACGGTATGCAGCATCGTCATTTGCCAACTCTTTAATCATCTGCATATCTGTTCTGGCATGGGAGAGCATGTCCACAAAATTGTATACAATAACGTTCAGCGAGTTTTCCATCAGGTTCGGCAGCATTTCGTTTAAATCCTTTCCTTGTTCCTGAGTTAAGATCTTATTATAAGAATACTTAATATCTTTTCTTAAAGTCCTCTTGATCTGATCTGCCAGAAATTCGTTTTCATAGAGATTCTTACCGCCCTCATCTTCATCATTTTGCCACATCGACGGATACCTTTTTTCCATATCTAAAGGCATTAAACCAGCGAAAATAGCATTTCTGGCATATTGTGTTGCCGTAGGAAGAATACTTAAATAAATATCTTCTTCTTCCATCCTGAAATATTCACTAATGATAGGGTTGATAATTTTCCATTGATCGTAACGGAGATTATCTATCAGGATAAAGAAAGTAGGAATGTTATCTGTTAAAGCAGGAAATACCTTCTTTTTAAATAACTGGTGAGAAAAAACAGGCGCATCATCCTGGTTATTTATCCATTTAACATAATTCTTTTCTATAAATTTAGAAAACTGGGCATTCGCTTCTGCTTTTTGTAAAGTCAGGATTTCATGCATGCCTTCATCTTCTAATTTCTCAAGTTTCAGTTCCCAGAAAATAAGCTTTTTATAAACGTCTACCCATTCCTTATAGTTGAGGTTATCGTTTAAGGTCATTCCCAGATTCCTGAAATCTTGCTGATAGGCCATAGAAGTTTTTTCGCTAACCAACCGCTTATTATCTATCAGCTTTTTTATAGTAGATAAAATCTGTTTGGGGTTTACAGGCTTTATCAAATAATCATCTATAGTTGCACCAATGGCATCCTCCATTAGATATTCTTCCTCACTTTTAGTAATCATCACCACTGGAATATCTGGATTTGAGCTTTTTATAGCTGTTAAAGTTTCCAATCCGGTAAGCCCCGGCATATTTTCATCTAAAAAGACTAAATCGAAATCCTTCGAGTTAAAAATATCTAAAGCATCGTTGCCATTTGTTGCCGTTTCTATATTGTATCCTTTTTCGTTCAAAAAGATAATGTGTGGTTTTAAAAGATCTATCTCATCATCGGCCCACAAAATGTTCGCTGCTTGCATATATTTAAAAAATTAAAATTCAAAAACATAGTATACTGACGGTATTTTAGGCAAAATAGTATAGGTATAATTTTTAATATCCCTAATAAAAATAGTGTCAGATTTTACCGCGTCAATAAATTTAACAAAATTTGTGCCTTATAAAGTCAAATGTATTTGAATAAGCATAAAATAATTAACGATCCGGTCTATGGTTTTATTAGTATCAAGACTCCATTAATTTTTGATTTAATAGAACACCCCTATTTTCAAAGACTTAGATACATCAAGCAAGTTGGGATGGCCCATCTCGTTTATCCGGGTGCATTGCATACCAGATTTCACCATGCATTGGGCGTTATGCATTTAATGCAACTGGCCATTGAACATCTGCAGTCCAAAGGACAGGACATTAATGCAGAAGAGGCAGAGGCCGCTTGTATAGCTATCTTACTACACGATATTGGCCATGGCCCATTCTCTCATGCACTGGAACATAGCCTGGTTAAGAGTATTTCTCATGAAAGGATAAGCAGACTTTTTATAGATAAATTAAATCGTGATCTTGGTGGGAGGTTAAACCTAGCCTTAGAAATTTTTAACAATCAGTATCCTAAGAAATTTTTCTTTCAGCTTATCTGCGGCCAGTTAGATCTGGACAGATTAGATTACTTAAATCGGGATAGTTTCTTTAGCGGTGTTACCGAAGGTACAGTTAGCTCTGACAGGATTATTAAGCTGTTAAATGTTAAAGACGGGAATCTGGTTGTAGAGGAGAAAGGCATTTATTCGGTAGAAAAATTCCTGATTGCCAGACGGCTGATGTACTGGCAGGTTTATCTTCATAAAACTGCTCTGGCGGGCGAACAGCTCTTAGTAAAAATCCTAAAAAGGGCCCGTGAGCTAGCCAGGAAAGGGTTAGAACTATTTGCCTCTCCGGCACTGAAACACTTTTTATACCATGATATACAAGGTGATGAATTTACTGTAGACAGCGAGCACCTGTCCTGTTTCGCACAACTGGACGATCATGATATTATGGGAGCTATTAAAGTTTGGCAGCAGCATGAAGACTTTGTGCTACGTACGCTTTGCACTTTTTTAATTACCAGAAGGCTGTATAAAGTAGAGCTTAGTAATGAAGAGCCTGACTCGGCAAAAATAAATGAGCTAAAGGAAAAAATTATAGCTGCTTTTAATATTACAGAGGAAGAAGCGTCATATTTTATATTTACCGATTCTGTAAATAACCGGGCATACAATAATACGGGCAGCGGAAGCATTAATATATTACGCAAGAATGGTGAGATAGAAGATATTACAAGAGTTTCAGATACGTCCAGCCTGGAAGCGCTGTCTATTGTCGTAACAAAATATTTCCTGTGCTATACTAAAATATAGACCTTAATTGCTATTTTGACTTAAACAATTTGTTCGTTTAATATTATCATTTAATTTTGCCAGATGCAGTTTACCGCAAAAGAGGTTTGTACACTACTTAATGGAACCCTGGAAGGGAGTCCGGATGTGATTGTTAATAAATTAGCTAAAATAGAAGAAGCAGAAGAAGGTTGCCTTGCTTTTTTAGCTAATCCTAAATATGAGTCTTTTCTATATACTACCAGAGCATCTGTAGTGATAGTAAATGAAGATTTAGAGGTTAATGAGCCTGTGCATCCTACCATCATAAGAGTCCCTAGCGCATATTCTAGTTTCTCGGTATTGCTGGAGATGTACAATACTATTAAACTCAATAAATCGGGTATAGAACAGCCTTCTTTTATACATCCCGAGGCCAGCATTGGTAAAAATGTGTATATCGGGGCCTTTGCTTATATCGGGGCGGGAGCTTCTATAGCCGATAATTCAAAAATATATCCGCATGTTTATGTAGGAGATCATGCGCATGTAGGCACAAACTCTACCTTATTTTCGGGGGTAAAGATATATCATGACTGTGTAGTGGGTAACGATGTCGTTATCCATGCTAATGCCGTAATAGGCAGCGACGGTTTTGGTTTTGCCCCCCAGGCAGATGGTTCTTATAACAAGATCAGCCAGATTGGCAATGTTGTGATAGAAGATAATGTAGAAGTTGGTGCAAACACCTGCATAGATAGAGCGACTATGGGATCTACCCTGATTAAAAAAGGTGTTAAGCTAGATAATTTGATTCAAATAGCCCATAATGCAGAAATAGGTTCTAATACTGTTGTAGCTTCACAAACTGGAATATCCGGAAGCACAAAAATTGGTGAGAATTGTATAATTGGTGGCCAGGTTGGTATTGTTGGACATATTTCAGTAGCCAAAGGTTCGCAAGTACAAGCGCAATCCGGCATTAATAAGGGGATTACAGAAGAGGGAAAAAAATGGGCTGGATCGCCAGCAGTAAGCTATCAAAATAATATGAGATCTCAGGTTGTTATTCAAAGGCTGCCAGAACTGGAAAGAAAGATCGAAGAATTACAAAGAGCTTTGCAGGCGCTCAAATAAAATAAAACTTATGAATCCAAAACAGAGAACGATTAAATCGGAAGTTAGTTTTTCGGGGGTTGGCTTACATACAGGAGCAAATGTAACCTTAACTTTTAAACCGGCACCGGAAAATCACGGTTATAAATTCCAGCGAATTGATTTACCGGGACAACCGATTATTGAAGCCGATGTAGACAACGTTACAGACACCGCAAGAAGTACAACCATATCGCAGAACGGGGCAAGTGTAAGCACTACAGAACACGTATTGGCAGCTTTAGTTGGCTGTGAAGTAGACAATGTACTGATAGAATTGAATGGTATTGAGGTACCTATCTTAGACGGGAGTGCCATAGAATTTGTTAAAGGCATAGAGTCTGCAGGATACAAAGAGCAAAATGCAGAAAGGGAATATTACTACATCCCACATAATATCAGCTACTCCGAGGAAGACAGAAATGTAGAGATGATGGCCATGCCTTATCAGGACGATTACCGCTTTACCTGTATGGTAGATTATAATTCTCCTGTTCTTGGTAGCCAACATGCTACCATTACTTCTATTGGAGATTTTAAAACAGAAATTGCTTCTTGCAGAACTTTCGTTTTTCTTCATGAACTGGAAATGCTTTTAAAGCATAACCTGATAAAGGGAGGAGACATTAATAACGCTATCGTTATTGTAGACCACGAATTGGCACCTGAAGAACTTTCTGATCTGGCAAAGGCTTTCAACAGAGAAGAAATTAAAGTTGCCAAAGAGGGCGTTTTAAACAATATCCAATTACGTCATCAAAACGAACCTGCCCGTCATAAACTATTGGATATGATTGGTGACCTGGCTTTAATTGGTGTACCACTAAAAGGCCATATTATGGCTGCAAGGCCGGGACATGCGGCAAACGTTGCCTTTGCTAAGAAGATTAAGGCAATGATAAAAAAAGACCGTAAAAAGAAATCTGTAAATGTTTATGACCCGGCAACAAAACCTGTGCTGGATATTAAACAGATTATGAATATTTTACCGCACAGACAACCGTTCCTGTTCATCGATAAAATTATCGAACTGACCAAAAACTATGTTGTTGGCGTGAAGAACGTAACCATGAACGAGGAATTCTTTAAAGGACATTTTCCCGGTGCTCCTGTTTTTCCTGGTGTTATCCAGATTGAGGCTATGGCACAAACTGGCGGCATTCTGGTTTTAAGTACTGTTCCTGATCCGGAAAATTATCTGACTTATTTTCTTAAGATAGACAAAGTCCGCTTTAGAGCACAGGTGAACCCAGGAGATACTATCGTTTTCAGATGTGACCTGATGGAACCCATAAGGAGAGGTATTGCACAAATGAAAGGTGTGGGAATGGTTGGTGAAACCGTTGTGGTAGAAGCCGAAATGATGGCACAAATAACAAAAGTTAAAGAAAACTAAATCACTAAAAATGATACAACCACTCGCATATATACATCCACAGGCAAAAATTGCAGACAGTGTTGTTATTGATCCTTTTGCTGTTATCCATAAAGATGTGGAAATTGGCGAAGGTACCTGGATTGGCTCTAATGTAACCATTATGGATGGTGCCAGAATTGGGAAAAACTGTCGTATTTTCCCGGGGGCTGTAATCTCTGGTGTTCCACAGGACCTGAAGTTTGAAGGCGAGGAAACCACGGCAGAGATTGGCGATAACACAACTATCCGTGAATTTGTAACAGTCAATCGCGGAACTAAGGATAGATATAAAACTATTATCGGGAAAAACTGCCTTATACAAGCATATTCACATATTGCGCATGATTGTATGGTGGGCGATCATTGTATTTTTAGTAATAGCACAACACTTGCCGGCCACGTTACTGTTGGAGACTATGTAGTTTTAGCAGGACTGGTTGCCATCCATCAGTTTGTTAAAGTTGGTTCACATGCATTTGTAACAGGCGGATCACTGGTACGTAAAGATGTTCCTCCTTATATTAAAGCTGCCCGCGAACCGCTATCTTACACGGGTATTAACTCTGTTGGATTACGCAGAAGAGGCTATTCTTCTGAGCAAATTAATGAGATACAAGATATTTACAGAATTCTGTTTGTAAAGAACAATAATGTCACCAAAGCATTAGACATTATTGAAGCCGAATTTAACCCTACTGAAGAACGCGACGAAATTCTTAATTTCATCAGAAATTCTAACAGAGGTGTCCTTAAAGGTTTCGGACAATCTTAATATTTGATGGAAATTATCCTGGAGAACGTTGGCAGAAGATTTAACAGAGAGTGGATATTTAAGAATATTAATTATACATTCTGCTCTGGTAAGTCTTATGCCATTCTGGGAATTAATGGTTCCGGCAAATCTACCTTACTTCAAATCCTCTGCGGTTCGCTTTCCCCTTCGCAGGGCAAAATAGCTTATCAGCAAAACAAAAAAGCTATTGATACAGAACACATTTTCCAGCAAGTAAGCATTGCTGCACCATACCTGGAACTGATTGAAGATTTTACCTTATCTGAAGCCATACATTTTCATTTTCAGTTTAAAAAGCCTCTGGATAAAATCTCTTCCAAAGAGATCATCCATTTATTAGGAATGGAGAGCAGTAAAAACAAGCAGGTGAAATACTTTTCTTCGGGAATGAAGCAGAGACTAAAACTTGTTCTGGCGTTTTTATCAGACACTCCTTTACTTTTCCTGGACGAACCGTGTTCCAACCTGGATAACCAGGGCATAACATGGTATCATCAATTGGTTAGTACCTATTCTAAAGATAGATTGGTTATCGTATGTTCTAATCAGGAAGTTGAATATGACTTTTGCGAAAATCAGCTAAAAATAGCGGACTATAAATAAGATCTTCAGTATATTTTTACGTCTAAACTTTAAGGGGCTGTTTTGTCTTTTGGCAACAAAACGCTATATTTGCGCTCCCAAATATAAATTATATTTATGGCTAAGGCATCGGAAATAAAAAATGGTAACGTATTAAGGTTCAACGGAGAATTGGTTTCTGTAGAAGAATTTATTCATCGTACACCAGGTAACCTTAGAGCTTTCTACCAGGCTAGAATGAGAAACGTAAAAACCGGAAAATTGGTTGAATATCGTTTCAGAACAGACGAAGAGGTAGAAATCTGTCGCGTTGAAACTAACGATTATCAATATTTATATGATGATGGTGATTTCTTCGTGGTGATGGACAACACAACTTTCGAACAATACAACATCCCAAAACATCTTTTTGGTTCATCTGCCCGTTTCTTAAAGGAAGGTATGAATGTAATTGTTGCTTTTGAAAGTGAAGAACCTATTATGGCACAAGCACCTCATTCTGTTGAATTGGAAGTGACTTACACCGAGCCTGCAGTAAAAGGCGATACATCTACAAACGCGACCAAAAGTGCAACTGTAGAAACCGGAGTTGAAGTTAAAGTTCCTTTGTTTATTAACCAGGGAGACAAAATAAAAGTTGACACCTCTAATGGCGCTTACATTGAGAGAGTTAAAAACTAAGTTTTTTCATATTTAAGTTTTAGGTTTAGGTTGATAACGGCTTTACGCTTAATAGCGAAAGCCGTTTTTTTATGTTTAAATTCGGTCTTTACTCAAAGCTTTTAGATTCTATATGATTTTCTGAAAACCATTCTTTTTGAACTTTTACTTTTGACTTTATACTTTGTATAATAACTTAGTCTTTCTAAAACTTAAAGGTGAAGAAGACATTACGTAAAGATTTCCTGCTAAAACGCGAAGCGCTACCCAAAAGTGAATTCTGGAGAATGAACAATAATATTGTGGAGCAGCTGGCTAAAATAGAATGGAATAAATATACTTTTGTACACCTATTTTTGCCTATCAGAGAAAGGAAAGAAGTAGATACTTTCGAAATTATCTCTTTTTTTAAAGAACATTATCCCGAGATAAATCTGGTTATTCCCAGAACAGATTTTATGCAAAAAAGGATGGAAAATGTGCTTTTCGATCATGAGCGAACTATTCTGCAAAAGAATAGATTTCATATTCCAGAGCCCGTTTTTGGAGAAATTATACCAGTCGAAAAAATAGATGCTGTTTTTATACCGCTTTTGGCTTTCGACTTAGAGGGGAATAGAATTGGTTATGGAGGGGGTTTTTACGATCGCTTTTTAGTTACCTGCCGAAAGGATGTTTTTAAAGTGGGCTTATCGTTGTTTGATCCTCTTCCTGATCTTATTGAAAAAGAGCCTTTTGACGTTAATTTAGATGCATGTATTACACCTCATCAAATATTTTATTTTAAATCTTGAGCTATAAAGCACTGTGTTAACGAACACATCTATATTAACAAAAAAATAACTTTATTTTTTTGATTTTATTACTTGCAATATTTATAAATAGTTGTAACTTTAATATTGAAACTAACCAATTATGAATTATAAAAAGCCCCTGAGTTCAAATTCAGGGACTTTTTAAGATATATTTCATAAAAAATCAAAATCCGAATAACTTCTGTAAAATGTTAAAAAGTGTTAAGGTTCTTTAAGGACTGAGGATTTCCCTTTATATTTGTGTCAGGTTTATAATTGGTTAGTAAAAGGCCTTCATCCTCCCCGTTTGAAGGCTTTTTCATTTTTTAAAAATAAGCTCTCACCTGAACTCCCCCTGTATGAATTGTTTTTATGTTCTCGGACTTTCTTCCTTCGTAGTTAAAATTAAGTTGTATTCCATTTGATATTACCCTTTGAAAGCCCGCCTGCCAGGTCATATTATTTCCAGGCTGCAAACCATCTAAGAGCTCATAAGCTATAGGCGTATTACTTTCACCTGAAAAATCATTACTAATGAAATTGATCTGGGAAACTAAAGTTCCCTTCTTTAAAATATTATAACGTATTTCTGAACCTAGTCTTAGATTTTTTACTTCTTCTCCTCCAAACATCTCAGCATTTGACTGGCGCTTGAACGCGCCATTAAAAGTCAATTTGAAATCGGTAGAAAACTGATAGCCAAACTCGGGCTTAAATTCCTGATAGCTTACTTCATAGTTTTTATCTGTGAACATCTCTGAGTGATAGTTTTTAGCACCATTTTTAAGTTCTATCAGAAAATTACTCTTTCTAACGAAGTTCCATCTAAAGCGAATACCCTGTTCATTCAAATCCCTGCTCTCAAAACCTCCTGTCAGTAAAGATTTCGAGCCGTTATTCTGAAGGTTGAAATCTATTCCCCAGTTAGGATTCATCCTGTTAAAGAAAATGGAGTTACGCAAAAAGGAATTTAACGAAACCAGACTTGCTGCATCAATTCCCGTCTGGTATGGATTCAGGACAAGTCCACCTTCTGCAGCCAGAACTTTTTTATCAATACGCAGGACAGATAGGGTAGAAAACTTCGAGACGAAAGCAGCAAACCCTTTATTCTGCTTAATCAAAGCCGATGGTGTTAGTTTCAATGTTTGATTGATATTACTAAAATTCGAACGAATAAATTCATTTGTAGACCTGAAAATACGAATGTACCTGGCTTCGTCTACAAATCTGGCTATTTCAAACTCATTGAGTTCTTTTATTCCGTTACCGTTATAATCATTCCACGCATAAGTTCCCTGTCCGGCCGCAACCTCTAAATAAATGTATTCCCTCTTAGGTTCCTGCCCGGTTCCCAATTCATAAAATGTATTCAGGTTTAAAAAGCCTTTCCATGTGTTCAAGTTATAGTCTATCCGGGAAAGCAATGTTTCCTCATTTGCATTATCACTGCCCGCCTGTAAATAATCAATTGTCCGATAGGTTGTAATAATAGAAAATGGCGATTTGCCCTGCTTGTTCAATTCCAATTTAGCACTGTAGGTTTTGGCCCTGGTAAAATCTTCCAGCTGATTTTGATAAGGCGACTTGTCCAATCTTGTAATATAATTAAACTGGAAAGCTGTATTGCTATTGGAAGAATTGGATCGTAAGAAATAATCAAATTGTTTGAAAGAGAAAGACTGGAGATTGAGCTCGTTTATTTGGGTATTGAGCGTTTTATTGATCTCCTGTTGAAAATTTGTTCCTACCTCAAATGGTCTAAACCGCTTAGTGAAAACAATGTCCTGTTTCAAAAAATCTCCTGATAAAGAGTCGGCCGCAGATTGCAACAAGCTACCATTATATTTAATTCCAAAGCCTTTATACTGGTATTTCGCATCAATCATTTGCTGCATTCCTTTATAATCTTCTGTTCTCAGGAAAGAGCTTATTCTATAGGTTATTTGTTTAATATCGGTTTTAAAAAGCTGTAAAGACAAAGCGGTCCAATGCTCGTCACTTTCTTGTAATTGTAAGCCGTTGATATTAAAATCTCTATCAAATTCAACCGGTCTAAAACGTTCGATAGGTTTAAATTTAGCGTCAGCAAATTCGTAGCTTATCTGTGTATTTAACTTCAGACCCAACGAATCTAAATCAGATAATTTATACTGTTGGGTATAAACCATCTTGTAACCAAGGCCTTGATTTTGATTATTTCCAATGGTTGAATAAAGATTAACATCGTTATTGCTTATTCCCAATTCTGTAAAAAGCTTAGCCCTCCGGGCAATTTTATATTCTGCATTTAGAGTTGCCAACTGTTGTTTTTTAGGTGTCACAAGTAAACTCAAAGGTTCATAATCTCCTTGTTTTTGTCCGGACAAAGGAGCTACGAACTTATAAACCCTACCATTTGCTACCCCGTTTACATCTAAAACATAATTGCCATTATTTCTGCCTACATAAGAAAAACCAACCCTATATTTGGCCTCTGCGGGATCTACAGAATAAACGTAAACAGACATTCCCAAACTATCTACTTTTTTGTAAAGAATTTCATTTTCGTTAAAGGTGACAGAATCGATATTGGGAAATAAAGCCTGATCTATATTATTTCCAATTCCTTTGAGAAAATCTTGCTGTTCGGTTGAAAGATTCTGCAAAATAGGTCTGTTCGGATTGTCTTGCTCTGAATAAAAATTGAAACCAATTTTTAGCTTTTCTGTCTTGAAATCCTGATTGACGAAATAAAGACTTCTTCCATAAATTTTATCGGAATATTCAAATTCAACAGAGATTCTTGAATTTCTGGTAATTAATCTTTTGGTAGTAAAGGTAATTTCCGAAGTGTTGTAATCCATAACATAATCATTATCCTGTCCTCTTACCAGTAATTCCCCGTCGATAAAAACGCGCTCGGTTCCCGATAGAACAATAATATACTGCTCTCCATTGTTGCCACTTAAACGATATGGTCCCTGATTTCCTTCTTCTCCTAAAAACTGATTTCTTGCCGATCGCCCCTTTGATACCGCAGCAGCAAGCTGAGTGTTATAAGTAAAACCGGATTTATCTTTAATAGAGTTAGCAATATAAGCTCCCTGAGTTCTTTTAAAATAATTCATGAAATAGCTATCTGGCCGTTGCAACTCATAATCTCCGGCTATTAGCTTCGAGTTATTACGCTTTAGCTGGATAAAAACTTTATCAAAATCGTTAATCTGCTGCGTATTTCCATCTGGCTGAATGGGGATATTATCGTCTGAAATTACCGCTGAGATTTCTATATCCTGACCAATCTTTCCTGAAAATTGCAGAGCCATATTGGAATTGACAGATAAATCCTGATTATTACCAAAACCTATACTTCTGGATATAGAACCGCTTTTGTCTATTCCCTGGAAATTGAATAAGGTGTTTTCCTGAGTAGGAGGCTGGTATACCAAACTTTTGCCCATAGCCTCAAGCCCAATAATGGAATTATCTTTATGAAATACTTTTTGTGTTAACAAAAGAGGGAACACTCTGTATGAAAATTTTACGGAGTCTGCATCCGGTTTGCTGGACCAGGTTAATAATGCATTCGCAAAATCGATATGATAAAAGCTGGAGTCCAGTAATTCATCGTTAACGTAGACCTTAAAAGTTTGCGGAAGAATGCTTAGCGAGTCTATGACGATAGAATCTCTAACAGCCACAACTTTGGTGTTGTACTTACTTTTGATCTGCGCATTTGCCGAGACCAAAACCAGCATGAAAATTATACACCAAAAAAACTTCTTTTTCATTAATTAGCTACCGGCAACGAGATATGAAATGTTGTGCCCTCGTTAAACTCAGTAGTAAAATATATATTTCCGCCGATATTCACTATAGCTTGTTTCACAAATGCGAGTCCCAGGCCTGTCCCCGAACTCTTTGTGGTAAAATTAGGTGTAAATATCTTTGCTTTCAAATCATCTGGTATTCCGGTTCCGTTGTCTTCAAAATCTATTTCAACAAATGAGTCATTTACATCGCAATGAATAGTCACTATTCCTTCCTTATCTTCCGGCATCGCTTCTATTGCATTTTTTAGTAGATTATTAAAAGATCTTAACAATTGATCTTTGTCTGCCTTAATGAAAACTCCTTTAATCTTTTCTTCGTTACAGAATATCTGGATATGGTCCATTTGTTTATAAACCTGTATTGCCTGGTTAAGTACTTCAACCAGTTCAATTTTTTCCATTTTTAAGTCAGGCATCTTTGCGAAACTCGAAAATTCGGATGCAATTCTACTCAGACTGTCTATCTGTTCAATAAAAGATTTGCTAAACTTCTGAAATTTTAAGTCGAAGTTTGGATCTTGTTCTTTCCAGGCTCTTTCCAGCATTTGAATGCCCAACCTCAATGGAGTTAAAGGGTTCTTAATCTCGTGTGCAACCTGCTTTGCCATTTCTCTCCAAGCTGTCTCCCTTTCCGATCTGGCCAGTTTATTTGCACTTTCCTCGAGTGCCAAAAGCATTTTGTTGTACTCACTTATCAGGTTTCCGATTTCATCATTCCGAGGCCAGTAAATAGGTTTATTCTTCTTACCTATTTTCATTTTGGACATATTTTCCTGTATCAGCGTAAGCGGACTGGTTATCTGGTTGGCTACAACAAAGGCAAAGAAACCTATGGCAACAAAAACCAAAACATAAATGTTGATTAAGAGATTGAGGAAACTACTGATCTTCTGGTTGAATTCGTTGTCATTAGAAAAATAAGGCAATTGCAGATATCCAATTACATTATTAAACGAATTGAAGATAGGTATGTAAGCCGACACATAAAATAAGTTTCCGATATTTTCTTCTTGTAAGAACTCAGATTTTTGCCTCATACTCATATTGATGAGTGCTACCGGATTCATACGATTGGTAATTATACCCAAATCATAAATTTTGGGTTGGGTAGAAGATATTACAATACCGTTCGCGTCATACAGATTTAAATCGGTATTATACATCTTGGAAAGTTCTTTAAAACTTTCTGTATCTGTATAAGTATCTAAGGCATGAATATGTTTTTCGTTTATCCTGGTTTCAAATGCTTTCGCAATAGACCTCACCCGTTCTCTAATTACGGCTTCCTGTTGTTCTTTATATTGTATAGATATATATGAAAATGTAATTAAGCCTACAATAATAAGCGATGTTACTACTGCTAAAACCAGAGCGATTTGTATACGCGTTTTATAAAGCATTTTATTGCTGGTTAATTGCAGGCGAAGCTTAAAATTGCTAATGCTAAACTTATAAGAAGAAATCAGATTCCAGCTCCATTTATAAGAAAGCACCAATAATCCGAATATTAAAATAATAATAAAGAAAAAAGATAGTGTTGCCAGCTCTTTCCAAAATGTATCTATCTCTTTACTTACTATTATAATCTTACTTAAACTTGGTTGATATACCAAGTGGCTAAATCCGTCTTTTTTAAATGCAGAAAATTCCGTGGAGCGAGGCTTTTCGTATATCAGACTATATACATATGTTCCAGATTGGTAAACTAGCTTATTATTCCTATAAAATGCATAGGAGTACCCTTCGTAATCCTGATCGGAAAATAGCCTGCCGTCTTGTAACAGGAGAGGGAAGTTTCCTAAGTTTTTACCTTGTTTGTACTTAAGCTCTACAACCAGATATCCCAGACTTCTGAAAGTATCTTTTATAGGTATAATTGCAAAATAGTTTTGCGTTCCGAAAGTATTAGATACTCTATAAAAATTCCCGGTGACTTTTAAGGAGCCATTTTCAACGAGATTTCTATAGTTTCCGAGCTGTTCTTTTATATTTTCGTCAAAACTCTCTCCGTTTGCATCAAAGGGTAAGATCTTAATTTCAAAACTTCTTAGCTCACCCCTTAAATACTCGTCCAGAAAATACCTGCGCAATTCTTTTGCATTCTTGTTCTGAACGAAGAAATTCTTCAGAAGAAGATCATTGCCAATATTCCTTTCTATTTTTTTGAATAGAAAGAGGTTTTTAGAGTCATCGGCAGACTCTAACTTAAAAGCCAATAGTTTCCTATATTCCCTTTCCTTATCTCTCTTATAAGTGTTTAGCTTCAAAGCCACGATAGTAGAAAAAATAAGTGTTATAAGTACCAGTGCCGGAAATATAATAACTCCTTTATATTGATATACGGTTAAAGCTACTATCATTACGAAAATGAAAAGTAAAAGCGAGTATACACTAAACCCTTCTACCGATACCTGCCATATATTCAGTATAATGAGGAACAAGAAAGAAAAAAGCAGTTTTTTCCTAATCGAAATATTAATGTAAACTGTAAGTCCTACCAAAAACTCTACGATAAGATAAAACAGCAATAGGGCCATTAACAGTACCAAAATCCAGATAGTATTCCATATATCCAGATTAATAAGGTTTGCAACTTTAAAGTTTATTACTGAATTGTATACCAGCCCCCAGAAAATAGAAGACAGCTGATAAGCAATGTACGTAATAAGCAATGCAGAGATAATTAAAACCGCATATCCTATAGCTTTATTTTTTATTGGCCTATAAATTTCATGCTTATAGCTATAAATAAAAATGATACACCAAAGGGCTACAAAAAAATTAAGTACTAAATCGCCAAGGGAAGGGGCTAAATTGCTTGATGCATAAATTAGAGGACTAAATAATTTAAGACTTTCCAATGCTTCTGGAAATCCATAATGTAAACAGCAGTATCTGATGGTCGCAAAAATAGCCATTAAAGCCAAAGATGCTTTTAATGGATGTCCCTCATCCGCATAATATTTACATAAACTGTTTACAAGTACGCTAAGAGTTAGAAAACCTAAAAGCCAGAAAAAAATCTCTACATCTGAGTTGGGACGCTCGTTTACTTCATCTGTTTTCTTTATAGAGAATAGGTATTTCCCATCCTGAGTGATTACATTCGCTGTATGGTTATCAGAGACATCGGCAATATCTATGCTCTTGTCACCAATAACATCGTCACCGGATGTTTTATTTAGGAATTGATTATGAAAAGGATAATTTGCCTTAACAAGCACATAAAAGACGACAGAAAAAGAATTATCTCCTTTTTTAACGACCTGATACCAGCCATTTTTATACCCAATAAACCCTGTTCCCTCTTTAAGGTTACCCGCATATTTGTCGCTAATACGGGTGTCTGACCAGAAAGTTAGTTCGTTGTTTTTAAAAATCTGGAAGTAAATCTTCCTGGATGCAAAATAATTGATTGTTTTTAATGCAAGATCTGCATCTATATTTAATGTTTTTAATTTATCAAAATTTGTCCGGTTATTGACATAATCGTAAATAATACGTTCCTTTTTATTTAAATCATCGGTTATCTTCTCGGCAAACTGTTCTAGTTTTAATGAACGTGTAGAGGCCCATCTGGCTGTTAAAGCTGTGGCAAAAAGTCCTATCGTAACTAAAAGTAAAAGCCAACGTATTTTGGTGGTTGTTTTCAATTATCCAATTCTTCGTTTCTGTACTTGCGATTAAAATTAATAAAAAATGAGCCAAAAAAAATCGGGATGGCAATAATTACCTTCCCGATCATAGAAAATAACACCAAGCAGCCCGTTTAAGCTATAGATGCTGACGACGTTTCCACTGCGCGATTCACTTTCTTCACTAACCCCTGTAATACGTTGCCAGGACCAACTTCTACAAATGACGTAGCGCCGTCTTCCAACATTTTTTGTACAGTTTGCGTCCATTTTACAGAACCTGTTAATTGAGCTATCAAATTATCTTTTATAGCTTGAATATCTGTATATGGTTTTGCATCAATATTCTGATAAATAGGGCAAACAGGTTTTTTAAATTCTGTTGCCACAATTGCACTTTCCAGCTCAACTTTTGCACTTTCCATTAGAGGCGAGTGAAATGCACCGCCAACATTCAATTTCAAAGCTCTTTTGGCTCCGGCTTCTAACAATAATTCACAGGCTTTATCAATACCTGCTATTGTTCCCGAAATAACCAATTGTCCAGGGCAGTTATAGTTTGCTGGAACTACAACTTCGCTAACCCGCTGACAAATATCTTCTACGGTAAAATCGTCCAAGCCCAATACCGCTGCCATTGTTGAAGGTTGGATTTCACAGGCCTTTTGCATTGCATTTGCTCGTTTAGCTACCAGTATTAAACCATCTTCAAAAGATAATGCGCCAGCTGCAACCAAAGCAGAGAATTCTCCTAATGAATGTCCGGCTACCATATCGGGTTTAAAATCGCTTCCTAAAACTTTTGCTAAAATTACGGAATGCAAGAATATAGCAGGTTGGGTAACTTTCGTTTGTTTCAACTCTTCATCTGTTCCGGAAAACATAATATCTGTAATTCTGAAACCTAAAATCTCGTTGGCTTTTTCGAATAAAGCTTTTGCCTCTTCAGAAGATTCGTACAAATCTTTACCCATTCCAATAAATTGGGCTCCTTGCCCGGGAAAAACATATGCTCTCATTTCTTTCGTTGTTTATGTGTTTTTAGCCGCTGTCTTGTACGAATCTTTCGTATCAAGGTTCATGCTTCAACTTATTTATATAAATCGGCAGAGATTAATCTCAAAAATTCCGATCTGGTCTTATCATTTGCGAACTCTCCGGTAAAGGCAGAAGTTGTTGTAACTGAATTTTGTTTTTGAATACCACGCATGCTCATGCACATGTGTTTACACTCTAAGACTACTGCAACACCCGCCGGATGTAATGTATTTTGTATACAGTCTCTAATTTCGTTTGTCAATCTTTCCTGAACCTGAAGTCTACGGGCAAAAACATCTACTACTCTCGGGATTTTGCTTAAACCTACAATATGCCCATTTGGGATATAAGCTACATGTGCTTTACCGAAAAAGGGAATAATATGGTGCTCACAAAGCGAATACACCTCGATATCTTTGACGATAACCATTTGACTGTATTCTTCCCTGAACATTGCCGAACGTAGTATTTCCTCGGCATCTAAGTCATATCCATGAGTTAAGAACTGCAAAGCTTTGGCATACCTTTCGGGAGTCTTCAACAGCCCATCCCGACTGGTATCTTCTCCAATTTCATTCAGTATTTCCTTATAATGCGAAGCAATTTTATTGGTCCTATCCTGGTTATATCTATCTATTTTGATGTAACCAGAATCTTCAAAAAAATCGTCATTTTCAGAATGGGTCATGTTGCTTGTTTTTATTCGCCAAAATACTCCACGTAATTATTGGCTGTTTCATAAAGTTTAATTGAATGTAATTGGGCTCCCTTTGCCTTAATTGGATTTTCCAGCTGCTTCCAGAATTCTATAGCCAATATTTCGGTAGATGCCATCTTGCCCCTCATAAAATCAACATCCAAATTCAGATTTCTATGGTCTACCTTATCTATTACATTTTTAATGATGATATCTTTAAGATCTTTTAAATCGATTACAAAGCCTGTCTCCTCATTAATTTCTCCTTTCACAGTCACATAAAGATCATAGTTGTGACCATGCCAGTTAGCATTTGCGCATATGCCAAAAACTTCTTCATTCTTCTCTTTACTCCAGTCTTCACGGTAAAGTTTATGTGCTGCATTAAAATGCTCTTTCCTTGTAATGTAAATCATTTTTTATTAAATAAAGCGCAAATATAAGCAAAGCCATTTACAAGAGAATAAACAGTTTAAATCATTGTATGTAAATTTGCAATATGAAAATTCTGATTGTCGCTGCTACTTATGCAGAAATTGCTCCGTTCCTTAGTACTTTATCCATAACCGGTATTCCGGATGAACCTGTTAATTTTAATCGCCATGAACTTTCTTTTGCAATTTCTGGCGTAGGAATGGTGAGCATGGCATATGCTTTAGGCAAAGCTTTTGCAAAACAAAAATATGATTTAGCGATAAATGTGGGTATCGCCGGAAGCTTTTCAAAAAAAATCAAAATAGGACAATTGGTTGAAATTAAAGAGGACATTTTTTCTGAACTTGGCGCCGAAGACGATGAAGAATTTATTACCCTGGAGGAAATGCAGCTCGGAGATATTTTTTATTCCAGTAGTTTTAGGAACGACGGCACCGCTGACCTTCAAAAAGTAAAGGGAATTACGGTAAACAAGGTTCACGGGAATGAAGAAAGTATAGAAAATGTAATGGAAATGTTTACTCCTAAGGTAGAAAGCATGGAAGGTGCTGCATTTTTTTACGCCTGTGAAGAAGCAGAAATTCCTTCTTTGCAGGTAAGGACTATTTCTAATTATGTAGAAAAAAGAAATCGTAATAATTGGGATGTTCCTTTGGCTGTAAAAAATATCAACATCTGGCTTTATGGCTTTGTAAAGAATTTGAATTAAAAATCTGACAACATGAAACTTACACTTGGTTTTTCTCCTTGCCCAAACGATACTTTTATATTCGACGCCTTAATACATAAAAAGATAGATACTGGAGATTTAGATTTTGAGGTCAGCTTCGAAGATGTTGAAACTTTAAACCAGCAGGCTTTTAACAAGCAACTGGATATTACAAAATTAAGCTACCATGCATTTGCTTATGCAACTTCAAATTATCAACTATTGGATGCGGGAAGTGCTTTGGGGTTTGGTGTTGGTCCGTTATTGATTAGCCACCGGGACTTCGATTTGGACAGGCTAAAAAACAACCCATCAGATATTAGAGTAGGAATACCGGGTAAATATACTACAGCAAACTTTTTATTATCCATTGCATATCCAGAGTTAACGAACAAAGAAGAAGTACTTTTTTCGGACATTGAACAGAAGCTAATTGATAAAGAAATTGATTTAGGTCTGATTATTCACGAGAACCGATTTACTTATCAGGAAAAAGGCCTCTTAAAAATTATGGATTTAGGTGATTTTTGGGAGCAACAAACCGGATGCGCTATTCCTTTAGGAGGTATCGTTATAAAACGGGATCTTCCGGAAGATATAAAACAACAAGTCAATAAACTAGTAAGGGCGTCTATAGAATTTGCATTTGCAAACCCCTATTCTGGTATGGACTTCATTAGACAGCATGCTCAGGCTATGGAAGAGAAGGTAATGCTTAAGCATATTAATCTTTACGTTAACGAGTATTCTAAAGATTTAGGTACCGAAGGGCGAAAAGCCATCAATAATATGTTCAATATAGCACAAGAGAGAAAGGTGATCCCTCATATTTCTAAAAATATATACCTTAACCCCTGATTCCTCTTTACCTGGTATAGCCAGGCAAATTTTTTTTATCAAACGCCCGTATCGGAATATTTTCGGATATCTTCCTGTTTGTTTCTTTTTATTTCTTTTTATTTTTTTATTATTGCATTTAGAATTAGTTGAAAACCAACCTTACTATGCACAAAAAACTTAGCTCGGCATTATTTGCCTGCGTATTTTTGTTAGGAACAAACAGTTATGCGCAAAATAAAATAGATTTGCAAGGACATAGAGGCGCCAGAGGCTTGATGCCCGAAAATACCATTCCAGCCATGAAAAAGGCCATGGATTTAGGCGTTAACCTCGAGATGGATGTCAACTTCAGTAAAGACAAAAAACCTATTGTTTCTCACGATCACTGGTTAAATGCAGCCTTCGTTCTCACTCCAGAAGGAAAAGAAATTCCGACAGAAACTCAAAAAGAAAACAGGCTTTACGATCTTACATATAGAGAGATAAGAAAATACGACGTCGGCTCCAAATTCTACGCCACTTATCCCGAGCAAAAGAAAATGAAAGCTTACATTCCATTACTTTCAGAATTAATTGACTCGGTTGAGCTTTACGCAAAACAAAAAAACTATCCGCTGCCTCATTACAACATAGAAACCAAGCTTTCTGCAAAAGGAGACAATATAAACCATCCAACTCCGGAAGTTTTTGTTAAGAAACTCATGAAAGTCATCAATTCAAAAAAAATTGCAGATCGTGTAATGATTCAGTCTTTTGACCCCAGAACACTTGAAATTATCAACAAACAACATAAAAATGTTCAAACTTCTTTTCTGGTGAGTAAAGGAAAGCTGGAAGACAACCTAAAAAAGCTGACATTTAAACCAGATATTTATAGTCCCAACTATAAATTAGTAGATAAAGCAATGGTAGAAAAATGTCACAAGCTAGGCATTAAAGTAATTCCATGGACCGTTAACACGAAAGCTGAAATAGAAGCTATTAAAGCAATGGGTGTAGATGGTATTATATCCGATTATCCTAATTTATACTAACAAGCACTCCCCGACATGAAATTTTCATTTTTAAATCCTGCTCCTCACAAGCCATTACTGGATGCAGAGAAAATCGATCCAACGTATAAGAAACTCAGGTTTCAGGTTTTTTTAGGAATATTTTTAGGATACGCCGGTTATTATCTTGTTCG
Source organism: Pseudopedobacter sp. (assembly GCF_040392825.1). Taxonomy (NCBI): domain Bacteria; kingdom Pseudomonadati; phylum Bacteroidota; class Sphingobacteriia; order Sphingobacteriales; family Sphingobacteriaceae; genus Pseudopedobacter; species Pseudopedobacter sp. The sequence goes on along the minus strand of NZ_JBEBVH010000005.1, from coordinate 12,646 downwards.
AAAAAACTTCGCCCTCGCGATGCCGGATTTATTGGAACAAGGTTATTCCAAGGCCGATTTAGGATGGGCCCTTTCTGGTGTTTCTATCGCTTATGGCTTAAGTAAATTTTTAATGGGAAATGTTTCTGACCGAAGTGACGCCAGAAAATTTTTAACTACCGGCTTAGTTTTATCTGCCTTAACCATGATTGCCATGGGAACACTACCATTTGCAACTTCATCTATCCTGATGATGTTTGTGTTACTTTTTATTAATGGTTGGTTTCAGGGGATGGGATGGCCTCCTTGCGGACGTGTTGTAGTGCATTGGTTCTCTGTTAAAGAGCGTGGAACTAAAATGTCTATATGGAACGTAGCTCATAATGTTGGGGGCGGACTAATAGGTCCGTTAGCTATTTTTGGTGTAGAGATTTTTGCAGACTGGCACAGCAAATTCTATTTTCCCGGAATGGTAGCACTCATTTTTGCTGTTATCGCTTATGTACTGGTTAGAGACACTCCTCAATCCTGCGGACTTCCGCCTATAGAGAAATACAAAAACGATTATCCTAAGAATTATTCTGAAAAACAGGAAGAAGAGTTAACTGCCAAAGAAATATTTTTTAAATATGTATTCAACAATAAAATGCTTTGGTATATCGCTTTTGCAAATGCCTTTGTTTATCTGGTTAGATATGGCATTCTGGACTGGTCTCCAACTTATCTGGAAGAGGCAAAGGGTTTCTCTGTAAAGCAAAGCGGATGGGCATATTTCCTTTATGAATATGCCGGTATCCCTGGCACCCTGGTCTGCGGATGGATTAGCGACAAAGTCTTTAAAGGAAGACGGGCACCTGCAACAATTATATACATGATTTTGGTTTTAGTTGCAGTTGTTATTTATTGGAAAAATCCAGCCGGAAATATCTGGATAGACAATATTGCATTGGTTGCCATTGGATTTTTGATTTATGGCCCTGTAATGTTAATTGGTGTGCAGGCATTGGATTTGGCCCCTAAGAAGGCAGCAGGAACTGCGGCAGGATTAACAGGATTGTTTGGCTATATGGGCGGGGCATTGTTTGCAAACATTGCCATGGGCTATGTAGTAGACCATTTTAGCTGGGACGGGGGATTTATTGTGATGATTATCGCATGTATTTTATCTATAATTTTTACAGCTTTAACCTGGAAAACAGAAGTTAAAAACCTACTGTTGAAATAAATTTGACTAAAGAACAATGGTGTCTCTTAAATTGGCAAACCAACTAATAGGAGACACCATTGCTTTATTCTGCTATTGTAACTTTAACTCCAAGCCCCTCTAAAGCTTTTATGGTAGAATCTGAAATTCCACTATCTGTAATTATCTGATCTATATCTTCAAAACCACATATTCTGCCAAAGCCTCTTCTTCCAAACTTAGTGGAATCTGCAAGTACTATTGTTTTTTGCGAAACCTTAATCATCTCCCTGTTTAACTGGGCTTCCATCGAATTGGTTGTTGTCAAACCAAACTCAAGATCGATTCCGTCTACACCTAAAAACAGTTTGGAACAAAAGAAATCCGACAATGCATTTTTTGCATAATTACCAGTTACAGAGGTAGAGCTTTTACGTAAAACTCCTCCTAACTGTATAATTTCTACGTTATTGTCCAGCTTTAGCAATTCCATTGCGACATTCAAAGCACCGGTAACAACCATTAAGTTTCCTTTTACATTAATTGCCCGAGCTAAAGCTTGTACAGTTGTTCCAGACGCAATGACAATAGAATCGTTATCTGAGATTAATTTTGCTGCCTCTGTTCCAATTTTCAACTTTTCTATCGACTGAATTTTTTCTTTCTCATTCACAGGCCGATCTACAGTGTAAGGATTTTGCTGGGTAGCTCCACCATGAGTTTTAAACAACAATCCTTTTTCTTCCAGTAACTTGAGATCTTTTCTTATAGTAACAGGAGAAACGTTTAAATCTTTACATAAGTCTACCACCGCTACATACCCCTCTTGTTGTAATTTATTGATGATAACCTGATGTCTTTCGGCGATATTTAGCATAAATTTTAATTAGCATTTAAACTCCCTAAAAATACCTTTTTACCAAACATATAACAACAAAAAGCATAATTAAGCGAAAATATTATTTTTTGTTTCTTTTTAAGTTTCGTATAATTGCCATATATTTCTTTTTATATTTTAAATGTATTTTAATGAATATTAAAACTAGGGAAGAACAGCTTTCCGCTTTACAGGAAAATACTACTTGGGATATTGTCATTATTGGCGGAGGGGCAACAGGACTAGGGTGCGCTGTAGACGCTGCTTCCAGGGGTTTTAAAACTTTACTTCTTGAACAGTATGATTTTGCAAAGGGAACATCCAGTAGAAGTACGAAGTTGGTTCATGGTGGGGTGAGATATTTAGCGCAGGGAGATGTTAGTCTAGTAAGAGAAGCACTAAAAGAAAGAGGCCTGCTTTTTCAAAATGCACCACACTTAGTGAATAAACAATCTTTTGTTATTCCTTGTTTCGGACTGTTTTCTAAAATAAAGTATCTGGTTGGGCTTAAGCTATATGATTGGTTATCCGGAAAATTTAGTTTTGGAAGCTCTGTTTATTTAAGTAAAAGCAAAGTTTTAGAATATCTGAAAGGCATCTCCGACAAAAATGTTTCGGGAGGTATAGAATATTACGATGGCCAGTTTGACGATGCCCGTCTTGCTATAAACCTTGCCCAAACCGCAATTGAGAATGGAGCTACTGTACTTAACTACGCAAAGGTTGTTAATCTGTTAAAAGATGAAGAAAACAATAAACTAACAGGGCTTTCCTTAATTGATATAGAAACACAACAAGAGTACAAAATAAAAGCAAAGTCTATCATTAATGCTACAGGTGTATTTGTGGACGATATTTTAAGCATGGATACCCCCGGCAGAAAACCATTGGTTCGCCCCAGCCAGGGTGTACATTTAGTTTTAGACAGGTCTTTTATGAACGGAAATTCCGCCTTAATGATTCCTGAAACCTCCGATGGCAGGGTATTATTTGCCGTACCATGGCATAATCACTTGGTTGTAGGCACTACAGATACGCCTCTGGAAAGTCATAGTTTGGAACCCAAAGCTCTTCAAAAAGAAATTGACTTTATTTTGCAAACAGCAGGCGCCTATTTAGCGAAAAAACCTACAGAAGACGATGTACTTAGTGTATTTGCAGGTTTAAGACCGCTCGCTTCTCCTGATAAATCAACCAATAAAACCAAAGAGATTTCCAGGAGTCATAAATTAATTGTTAACAAAAGCGGATTGGTTACTATTACAGGCGGGAAATGGACAACCTACAGAAAAATGGCGGAAGATACTATCGATGAAGCTATAAAGACCTGTAATTTAAACGTGAAATCATGTGTTACAGAGAATTTAAAAATACATGGTTATAGCGTAAAAAAACAAGACCTGCACACGGATATTTACGGAAATGATGCGGAACATATAACATCCATCATTCAAAAAAATCCGGATTTAGCAGATAAATTAGCCCCTTCTTTTCCCTATACCGCAGCAGAAGTCATTTGGTTTGTGAGAAACGAAATGGCAAGAAGTGTAGAAGATATATTGGCAAGAAGATTACGTTTATTATTTTTAAATGCTCAAACCGCAATTAATGTAGCTCCGGTAGTTGCTGCTTTAATGGCAAAAGAGTTAGGAAAGGGAAAAGATTGGGAAGATTTACAAATCAATAAATTTACAGAAATCGCCAAAAACTATACTTTAAAAAAGAGATAAACATGAAAATAAAGCTTACAGTAACCCTATTATTTGCTTTTTTTGCACTAGAATCCTCCGCTCAGGTACCAGGAAGAAAATATACTTCCTTAACTGTGCAGGGAAAGGCAATAGAAACAAAGAATCGTTTTCACAGAGTTGACACCGCAAAATATCCTCTCATTCCTAAGAATGTTAAGAACTTACTTACCAACTCTGCCGGGTTATTTGTAAGCTTTAAAACCAATAGCCAATCTATTTCTGCAAAATGGTGTACAAGCGATAAAAAAGCATCAGCAAATATGACTGCAATTGCTTATGAAGGATTGGACATTTATATAAAAAAAGAGGGAAAATGGCAGTTTGCAGGTGTAGGAAGACCCGGTACAAAATCTTGTTCCGAATCTATCCTGATAGATAATATGGATAATTCTGAGAAAGAGTGTATCGTATATCTTCCATTATATGATGAAACAAAAAGTTTGGAAATAGGGGTAGATGCTAACGCCAATATCTCGGAAATTCCGAATCCGTTTCAAAAAAATCTTATTGTCTACGGATCAAGTATTGTTCAAGGCGCTTCTGCCAGCAGACCGGGTATGGCATATCCGGCAAGATTAAGCAGAAATACCGGGCTTAACTTTATCAATATAGGAGTGAGCGGAAACGCCAAAATGGAAAAAGAAGTAGCTGATATGGTTTCCGAAATGACAGCCGATGCTTATATCTTAGATTGCGTTCCAAATTCTTCGCCTTTAGAAATAAAAGAACGAACAAAATACCTGGTTAACAAAATTCGTAATACACATCCCAAAGCTCCAATCATCGTTATACAGACTATTATAAGAGAACATGGTTACTTCAACAAGTCTGTTGGTGTACGAGTAAAACAACAGAACGACGAAATTAAAAAGCAATTTGATGAACTTGTAAAAGAGGGGATTAAGGATCTGTATTTCATTCCTGCGGATGATCTTCTTGGTAACGACCACGAGGCTACAGCCGATGGCACCCATCCAAACGATTTAGGCTTTGACAGAATGATTCAAAAATTCCAACCAGAAATACTTACTGTATTAAAAAAGCATAAAATCATTTAGTCCTGTTTATTTTGGCAAGGTATTCGCTTTTGTTCTGTTATCTTTTAAGAACAAAACACTTACGAATATGGAAAACTCAAAATTAACTACAGCCATTTTGGCCGGAGCTGCAATTGGCGGAGCTATTTGGTATTTAACAAAAACAACACAAGGGAAAGAATGTCTGAATGCTGTTCTGGACACAGCTAAAAGTTACGGAGACAGGATGAAATCTAGTCTTAGTGAAAAAGCAAAAGATGTAGAAAACATGTCTAAAAAAGCATCAGACTTCATGACAGAGAAAGCGTCTGAAGCAACGAAATTTGCGAAAAACAAACTAGACGATATCAACACCAAAATGTCTGAAGCAAAATCTTAACAGGAAAAGGCTGTCAAAAAGAAACCTCAAAAATAAAAGTAGTAAGTCTGCAAAAACAGAAGATTTTTTATCTCTTATTACTCACTGTAAAATAAGTTTTAGGCAGCCTTTTCTTTATTCATGCACCTTCGTTTTAAAATATTTTCATTGGTGTTGTATCAAATAAATCAAACCTTACGTTTAGACTCTAAATTCAACCGTGTTTGATTTAAATTAGAAAGTTATGAATTATTTAAAAGTATTAACGAAAGGGGCATTATTTATTGCCGTTGCAATAAGTTTAAGCTCGTGTTTAAAAAATAAGGGGACAGAGATTGTGCAACCAGATGTTGCGTTTTTATCAGTTTACCATGCGTCTCCCGGAACGCTAAAAACTGATTTTGTATTGGATGGACAACTGGTAACTGCTGGTTTAGAATACAAAAGTAATAAAGGATATTACACACTATATACAGGTAGCAGAGCTGCCGCTTTCTATAAAGAAAATTCGTATACCGATACCATACGTACAAAAAAATTTACAGCAGAAAAAGACAGTATTTATTCTTTATTCCTAATTGGTCCGGCCTCCAATCCAGAAACTTTATTGATTCGTGATCATTTAACCGCTCCGGCTACTGGAAAGGCAAATGTACGTTTCGTTAATTTAAGTCCTGATGCAGGCAGCTTTACGCTAAAGGCCATAGCAACGAGCGTGGACACCACATTCTTTGATGGTATAAACTATAAAACCGCTACAAATTTTTCTGCCGTTACTCCTAGAACTTATAAACTAGAGTTACATAAAGGCGGAACCAAGGTTACAGATTTAGCAGATGTGGCTATTGGTTCTGGTAAAAATTATACTATTTGGGCTACAGGCCTGGACGGCGATCCGAATAATGAACTTAAACCGGTGATAAAAGTTACCGAGAATAAATAGTTACTTAAACGATTCTCTACATCTAGTAGGTCAAATCAAAAAGAGCAATCTGTTATAGCAGGTTGCTCTTTTTGATCAGATCAATAACTTCTCTCTTCTCAAACTTTAAATATAAATTTATTCTCCCCAGGCTGTTATAACACATCGTCTCCTTCCGCCATGGTTCCTATGTTCACATAAATAAATACCTTGCCATGTACCCAAAGCCAACCTCCCGTTAGCGACAGGGATATTTACAGAAGCTCCCAATAGAGAAGCCTTTATATGCGCAGGCATATCATCATCTCCTTCGTAATCATGGAGATAATAAGGTGCTTTTTCGGGTACCATTTTATTAAAATGTGACTCAAAGTCTTTTCTAACTGTATAATCCGCATTCTCATTAATTGTTAGAGATGCAGAGGTGTGCTGAATAAAGACCTGACACATTCCTATTTTAATCTGTTTTAATTCTGGCATTGCCGCTAAAATTTCATCAGTCACTAAATGAAATCCCCGCTCTCTTGCTTTTAATGATATGTGTTGCTGAAAAATCTTCATGATTAATCTCTATTTTTAATGTTCAAAGTCAGTATAAAAATCATCAGGCCTAAAAAACTTAAAATTCCAAAGGCCCATCTTAAGCTGGTTGCATGAGCAAGATAACCTACAGAGGGAGGTACAACTAAGAAACCCAAGTAGCCAATAGTAGAAATAGAAGCAACTCTGGTTCCACTATTTACTGTTTTATCTCTTCCGGCTAAACTAAAAATGAGAGGTACAATACAAGATACGCCTAACCCCACTAACGCGAACGATGGAAAGATGACAGACTTATACGGAAATAATGCAACCAATAGCAAACCAAAAAAAATCATAAGCCCACTAAATTTAATAATATTAACTATTCCTATTTTGTGAACAATTTTATCACCACCAAAACGTCCCATGGTCATAAATATCATATATACTACAAAACCCGTAATTGCTGTTGATGGCGGAGCCATACCTGCTTTTTCAAAATAGATAATAGCCCAGTCATACATTACATTTTCTGTAGCCATACATGCAAAACAGATAATAGCAAACCCAAGTACAGATTTATCGGGTAAAGAAAATACAGGTTTACGTTCCTCTGGAATAGGTTCCTGATATAAGGTTTGAGGGTAAGCCGCCAAAGAGAGCAAAACCATCAGGATCCCTGCCATAGGCAAATGATATTCTGTCCCTATGTTATTAGCAACCATTAAATAGCCTAGCCCTGCTCCAGCAAAACCTGCCATACTCCAAACACCGTGAAATGTTGTAATAATAGATCTAGTGTAATGTGCCTGAACCGCTACCGATTGCCCATTCATAGAAATATTCATAATATTCCTTGCTGCGCCAAATACAAACAAAACTACCATAAGCTGTAGTATCGAATTGGTAAAACCAGGCAAGCATAACGTAATATTAAATAGTAATGCGCCAATAAGCATAATTAAATTACTGCTATGTTTCCTTAACAAATATTTGGTAAGCGGGAGGGTAAGGATAAGACCTACAGGCATAGCAAACAACACGGTACCCAGTTGAGCTTCGTTTAAATTAAGCTGTTGTTGTATGGTAGGAATTCTGGATGCCCAACTTGCATAACCAAAACCAGATATAAAGAAAAAAATACTACAAGCTGCTCTAATGTGCTTTCTTTCGGACATGATCACTCTTAAATAAACTGTGGCAAAATTACCAGAGAATTATGGAAGCAAAGAAAATTTCAGATTTATTTTAGAAAATCGGATTTCTTTGGCTCCGGTTAATCAAACGGAGCCAAAACCGACGTTTTTCGGGGGACGATATAGGGCGATCGACTCCCATACTAAACAAGTATGATACCAAAATTTCAGTTTAGCTGAATATTTTTTCAAACCACAGCAAAAAACATCTGCCAACTTGGCATTTAATTTAGATTGGTATAACACTTGATTACTGTCTAACAACTAGTATTAAATCAAAAATTTTAAGAAAATGCAGGAAAAAGGAACAATTTCTATTCATACCGAGAACATCTTCCCGATTATTAAAAAATTCTTATACTCGGACAATGAAATTTTCTTACGTGAGTTAGTATCTAACGCCGCTGATGCTACACAGAAGGTTAAAAGGTTAGCTTCTTTAGGACAGTACAATGGAGAATTAGGCGATTTAAGAGTTGACGTTTCTTTCGATGAGAAAGCAAAAACCATTACCATTAGCGATAAAGGTATTGGTATGACGGCCGAGGAGATTAAAAAATACATTAATCAGATTGCATTTTCCGGTGCAACAGAATTTGTAGAAAAGTTTAAAGATGCTAAAGATGCCAATGAAATCATTGGTAAATTTGGTTTAGGGTTCTACTCTGCTTTCATGGTAGCCAGCAAAGTGGAAATTCAATCCTTATCTTATCAGGAAGGCGCAGAACCCGCTCGTTGGATCTGTGACGGAAGTACAGAATTCGAAATCGGTCCCGGAAATAAAACAGAGCGTGGTACAGATGTTATTCTTCATATTAATTCAGAGTCTGAAGAATTCTTAAACCAACATAAACTTCAGGAAATTCTTGATAAATACTTCAAGTTCTTACCTACGAAATTGGTTTTTGGAAAAAGGTCTGAAAGTGTTGAAGACGGAACTGACAAAGACGGAAAACCACAATACAAATCTGTAGACGTTGATAATGTTATTAACTATGCAAAACCGATTTGGACAATCTCTCCTTCTGAATTAAAAGAAGAAGATTACAAAGAATTCTATCGCCAGCTTTATCCTTTTGCAGATGATCCATTATTCTGGATCCATCTGAATGTTGATTATCCATTTAATTTAACCGGAGTACTTTATTTCCCGAAAATAAAGACGGATATGGATTTCCAACGCAACAAGATCAAATTGTTCAGCAGACAGGTGTTCATTACCGATGAAGTAAAAGATATTGTTCCTGAATTCTTAATGTTATTACATGGCGTTATCGATTCGCCGGATATTCCATTAAACGTATCAAGAAGTTTCTTACAGGCGGATTCCAACGTTAAGAAAATAAATAGCTATATCACTAAAAAGGTTGCTGAGAAATTAGCAGAACTGTTCAAAAAAGACCGTACAGGTTACGAAGAAAAATGGAGCGACATTGGTTTATTTGTTAAATACGGAATGATTAGCGATGAGAAGTTCTACGAAAAAGCTAAAGATTTCGGTTTATTAACAAGTACCGACAATAAAAACTACACGCTGGAAGAATACAAAGAAAAAGTTAAAGTAAACCAAACCGATAAAGACGGAAATGTAGTTTATTTATACACGAATGATCCGGATAAACAAGATGCCTTTATCCAGTCTGCCCAGAAAAAAGGATACGATGTATTGTTAATGAACACACCTATCGATGGGCACTTTGTTACCAACATCGAGCATAAATTAGAGAAAGTAACATTAAAACGTGTAGATGCAGATGTTATTGATAAATTAATTGATAAGGACGAGAAATTAGAGCATATTCTCTCTGAAGAGCAATCTAATAAGGTGAAAGAAGTATTCGAAAAAGCTATTAACAAACCAACTTACAAAGTTTCTGTTGTAGCAATGAGTCCTGATGAACTTCCGGTAACTGTGACAATGGACGAATTTATGCGTCGTATGAAAGAAATGGCTGCTATGGGTGGCGGTGGAATGCAGTTTTATGGAAGCATGCCAGACAGCTATAATGTAGCTATTAACGGAAATCATAAACTGGTTAGCAAAATTTTAGAAAGTGCCGATGAAAAGGCTCAGTCAGAATTGGCAAAACAAGCTTTTGACCTGGCATTGTTGTCTCAAGGTTTGTTAACCGGAGCAGATCTTACTGCTTTCGTAAATAGAAGTGTTTCGCTAATTTAAGCGAGTCAATAAAATATTATATGAGAATCCCAATGGTGAAATCTGTTGGGATTTTCTTTTTTAAGATAAAAACCGACGCTGTAATTCTGGAGAAGGAATCATACAAGAATCTTTCTTACCAAACCATTTATATCTGTTTCTGGCAATCAGGTTATAAACTGTGTCTCTTATAAAAACAGGAACAATAATAAAAACATATAATAATGGCCATAAACCATTTAGTTTCTTTAAAATACGTAAAGCAGCGGTAGATTTAGAGTAAAACTTTCCATTTTCTAATAAAATAACAGTACTCATTTTCTGGTTATCTATAAAAGAATTTGCCAATTCTTTTTCCGCAAAATCAGATTGTAAGGAGGCAAACCTGAATCTCTCTTTCCTGTCATGTTTGATGACGAATTGTACAAAGCTATTGCACAAATTACAGACTCCATCGAAAAGAATTACAGATTGCATATACAATGTTAACGAAATTTAGTTACAGCAGACAATCTTAGAATAGAGAAATCAAAGTTTTAACACTTACTTTTTCAATTACCGGAGCAGCAACATTCACAGACGACAGATCGTTTCCTTTGTCTTCTTCTGTAACATTAAAAGCTAAAGAAAGTCCAATAAAGAAGATTACCGGAATAATCAACATAATGAACGGCGAAACGGATGTTTTTAAGTTTTTCATAACCTTTTGTTTTGTTTAATGATCAAAGATTCATCTAATTTTTTGGTCTGAAAAAAGTATTAGACTAACACCAAAAAGTATTAGACAAATTGTCTTTTTACGCCCTTTTTATCCGTCGGTAGAGATTTTCGGAGTTCGTCGATAAAATTAGCCGGTTCATCGGAAAAGTCCCTATAATTTTGTCGGGATTTTTTTCTCATCTTTAAGCTGGAATTATGAATTGGAAAAAGAAAGCATCATTGCATGCGCTAATCTGGCTGTTTTTAGTAGCTATTTTTACATTGGTTGCTACCGGCGGACTAAACTCTAGTCAGGGGTTTCTTATTCATTTTTTGATTATGTCTGTGTGGAATATTATCATATTCTACACCAATCTTTATTTTATTATCCCCGCTACGCTTAACAAAAGGAAGTTCTTCTTATGGATTGCAGCTTGTTCTGTACTGGTGATTATCTTCGCCTTTCTAAAATATTTCGAGAGTTTCTATATGTTCAATCTGAGCGACATGGAAATCAGCATAAAGGGTAAGAAGATTGTCAAAAACGAGTTCTGGACAGATATGATTTCTCACCTTATGGTAAATGGATTCTTTATCTTCCTGAGCACAGTTTACAAATTTACCGTAGATTGGTTCTTCAATGAAAAGGAAAAGAATGATCTGGAAAAACAAAGCTTAACTGCCGAACTTTCATTTTTGAGATCACAAATCAATCCACATTTTTTGTTCAATTCTTTAAATAATATTTATTCTCTGGCATATCAAAAGTCGGATGATGCACCCACAGCAATTCTGAAACTTTCGGAAATTATGCGTTATATGCTCTATGAAAGCAACGACGAAAATGTTCTTTTAAGTAAAGAGATCAATTATTTGCAAAGTTATATCGATTTGCAAAAACTACGGCTAAAAGGCGAGGGGCAAATAGAATTATTGGTAGAAGGTAATATTGACAGTCAGGTTATTGTTCCGCTGATGCTGATCTCTTTTGTTGAAAATGCTTTTAAACACGGCGTAGCTACAGATCCTGAGCATCCGATAAAAATCAATATTTCTGTTTTTGAGAATAATCTGTTATTTACTTTATCAAATCTTAAAAACAAACAGCTAAATAAAGATAAAACCGGAGGAATTGGCATGTCTAATGTTAAAAGGCGATTAGATTTAACCTATCCAAACCGATATAAGTTAAATGTAGAGAATAATGCAGACGATTATTTCTGCGAATTATATCTAAATTTATAGCATGACAAATATTCGCTGTATTGTTGTAGACGACGAACCGCTTGCTATAGACATTTTGAATGATTACATTTCAAAAATCCCTTTTTTGGAATTGGTAAAAAGCTTTCGCAATCCTATAGAAGCATTGCAAGCTGTGCAAAATGACGAGGCAGATTTGGTCTTCCTTGATGTTCAAATGCCGGAACTTACCGGAATTCAGTTTCTGAAAATTGCCAATGGCAAATGTAAAGTCATTTTAACAACTGCTTATCAGGAATATGCTTTGGAAGGCTATGAGCTAAATGTTGTAGATTACTTACTAAAACCAATTGCTTTTGATCGCTTTTACAAAGCCGCAGAAAAAGCAAAGGCTTTGCTTTCCATAAACCAATCCAATGGAAATACAGTCTCTCCTTCTGCAGTAAGTACAGCAGAGCAGGCTGCTTCAAAACCAGGTATAGGCAATGACTTTATATTTGTAAAAACTGAACATAAAATCCAAAAAATCTATTTAAATGATGTTTTATATATAGAAGGATTAAAAGACTACATTTCCATTTTCACCAAAACAGAAAGAATCATCACGCTGCAAAGCATGAAAAAAATGGAAGAGACTTTACCCTCATTTCATTTTGTAAGAGTACATAAGTCTTACATTATAGCTTTAGATAAAATTGAGAGTATAGAACGTAGCCGGATCTTCATTGCAGATAAAATTATCCCCGTTGGAGACACCTACC
>NZ_JBEBVH010000004.1:0-37026 GCF_040392825.1 Pseudopedobacter sp. | reverse complement strand
TCTAATTTAAGCTTTTTTATGAGAAGTTAACCTAGCTTTGTAGGTAACAGTTTTGTTACCCAAAATAGCGATTCGCGCTAGGAAAATTAAATAATGACTCTACATTTTCAAACCAAATTGAGTGTTATTTTGTCAACAAAAGGTACAAAAACCTAATACTTTGTAAAATTACACTAAGAGCACCTGAAAATATACTATTTTAACACTTTAAATTGGTGGTTTCCAAACGTAATTAATACTTTTGCCAAACCCAAAATAGATAAACATCGAGATGGACAATTTGTCATATTTAAGTAATGCAGATTCCGCATATATAGATTCGCTCTATCAATCGTATAAAGAAGATCCACAGTCAGTAGATTTTGGATGGCAAAAATTTTTCGAAGGCTTTGATTTTGGTTTGCAATCAGATACAGACGGTACTGTTGCACAACCTGTTATTTCTGGTGCTACCCCAGATCATGTATTTAAGGAAATTAACGTTCTTAACATGATTGATGGTTTCAGAACCAGAGGTCACTTATTTACTAAAACCAATCCGGTTAGAGAAAGAAGGAAATATTATCCAGGCAAGGAATTAGAGACATTTGGTTTAAGCGATGCAGATTTAGATACTGTATTCAATGCCGGAGTAGAAATAGGTTTGGGGCCTGCCAAACTTCGTGATATTTATCAGCTATTAAATGAGACTTATTGCGAGTCCATCGGTGTAGAGTATAAATATATGCGTAATCCACTTAAATTTAAGTGGTTTGAAGAACGTATAGAACTTTCAAGAAATAAACCTCAGTTTGATATAGAGAAGAAAAAAAGAATTCTTCAAAAATTAAATCAGGCAGTTGTTTTCGAAAGTTTTTTAGGAACTAAATTCTTAGGACAAAAGAGATTCTCTTTAGAAGGAGCAGAAGCATTAATTCCCGCTTTGGACTCAGTTATAGAGAAAGGTGCCGAGTTGGGAATTGAAGAGTTTACCATTGGTATGGCTCACCGCGGTCGTTTGAATGTTCTGACAAACATTATGGGGAAAACCTATAAAGATGTATTCTCTGAGTTTGAAGGAAAATATAATAAAGATCTGCCTTTTGGTGGTGACGTAAAATACCATTTAGGTTTCTCAACAGACGTAGAAACCTCTTCCAATAAAAAAGTACATTTAAGTCTTTGTCCTAATCCGTCTCACTTAGAAACAGTGGCAGCCGTTGTGGAAGGTATCACAAGGTCTAAGATGGATATGAAATATGGTAAAGATTATAGTAGAATAGCACCTATTATTATTCATGGTGATGCATCTGTAGCGGGGCAGGGTTTGGTTTACGAAGTATTGCAGATGTCTAAGCTGGATGCTTATAAAACAGGTGGTACAATCCATTTGGTAATTAATAATCAGATTGGATTTACGACCAATTACAAAGATGCAAGATCATCAACATATTGTACAGATATAGCCAAAGTAACATTATCTCCTGTCTTCCATGTAAATGGAGACGACGTAGAAGCTCTGGTGTATGCTATTAATCTTGCAGTAGAATATCGCCAACGTTTCCACAATGATGTGTTTATTGATATTCTTTGTTATAGAAGATATGGGCATAATGAGTCTGATGAACCTAGGTTTACTCAGCCTTTATTATATAAGAAAATAGAAAAACACCCTAATCCAAGGGAAATTTATGTAGAGAAATTAAAAGCGCAGGGAGCGGTAGATGCAAATCTTGCGAAACAAATGGATAAGGCGTTTAGAGAATTGCTTCAAGGGCGTTTGAATGAGTCAAAAGAAGACTTGGGTGCTCCTGAAAATCCTACCTATTCCGGTGCCTGGAGCGAACTAAGAATATCCAGACCAGAAGATTTGGTAAGTTCTCCAGATACCAGCGTAGACGAAAAAACTTTTGTTGAGATTGCAGATAAAATTACTACCCTGCCATCCGATAAAAAGTTCTTATCTAAAGTAGAACGATTGTTCTCTGATAGGAAAAAAATGATTGAGAATAAATCATTTGATTGGGCTATGGGCGAGTTAATGGCCTACGGAACTATTGTTAATGATGGAAGACGGGTTAGGATTTCTGGTCAGGACGTAGAAAGAGGAACATTCTCTCACAGGCATGCTGTAATTCGCGTAGAAGAATCAGAGGAACAATATACACCGTTACACCATGTCAGAGAAGGTCAGGGACCTTTCGAAATCTATAACTCACATTTATCAGAATATGGTGTTTTAGGTTTTGAATACGGATATGCAATGGCCAATCCTTATTCTTTAACTATCTGGGAAGCACAGTTTGGTGACTTTGCTAACGGAGCACAAATTGTAATCGACCAGTATATATCCTCGGCAGAAACTAAATGGCAAAGAGGAAACGGATTGGTTATGTTATTGCCTCATGGTTATGAAGGACAAGGCCCAGAGCACTCTTCTGCCAGAATAGAACGTTTCTTGGAACTTTGTGCAGAAGACAATATGCAAATATTATACTGTACTACACCAGCGCAGTTATTCCATGCGTTTCGTAGACAGTTAAAGAGAGATATCCGTAAGCCAATGGTTAATTTCTCTCCAAAATCTTTATTAAGACATCCAAAATGTGTGTCTTCTTTAGACGATTTTACAAAAGGCAGATTTAGAGAGGTTATAGATGATGCAGGTGTAAAAGCTAAAGATGTAAAACGCGTGGTAATCTGTTCTGGTAAAATTTACTACGATTTATTGGAAGAAAGGGAGAAAAATAAAAGAACAGATGTCGCATTTGTAAGATTGGAACAAATCTACCCAACCCCGTTTGAGCAATTGAATGCTATCCGCGAAAAGTATAAAAATGCCGAGTTCTATTGGGTACAAGAGGAGCCAGAGAATAACGGCCCTTGGCCATTTATCTGTCGCGTTTTCAGAAAGTCGGCATTCAATTTCGAAGTGATTTCCAGAAGAGCAAGCAGTAGCCCAGCAACCGGATTTGCAAAACAACACCTGGCAGAACAAAACGAAATCATTTCTAAAGTGTTTAATTTAGACGGAGATAAAAAAGTAGATAGCAAAAAAGCTAAAACAAAATAGTATAATCACATTACATAAAGGCGTTATATATGAGCTTAGAAATAAAAGTACCTGCAGTTGGCGAGTCTATCACCGAAGTGATCTTATCTAAATGGATAAAAACTGATGGAGAGCATGTGGAAATGGACGAAGTGATTGCGGAGCTTGAATCGGATAAAGCTACATTTGAACTTACCGCTGAAAGCGCAGGAACATTATCAACAATTGCGAAAGAAGGCGATACATTAGAGATAGGTGCTGTAGTAGCTAAAATTGATCCGTCTGGCGAGGCTAAAGCATCAGCTGAAACTTCAACAGCCGAAACAGCAGAGCCTGTTAAAGCAGAGCCTGCTGGTGAAGCAAAAACTGTAGAGATAAAAGTGCCCGCAGTAGGAGAGTCCATTACAGAAGTTACCCTCACTAGATGGATAAAAACTGATGGAGACACGGTGGAAATGGACGAAGTAATTGCAGAACTTGAGTCTGATAAAGCTACTTTTGAACTTCCGGCAGAGGCAGCAGGTGTTTTAACAACTGTAGCAAAAGAGGGTGACACATTAGAAATTGGGGCAGTGGTAGCCACCATTTCTTCAAATGGATCAGCGGCGCCTAAAGTAGCGGCTCCAACTCAGGAGGCAGCCCCTAAAGCTGCGGAAAGCGGATCGAAATCGGGTTATGCAGATAAAACTCCATCCCCTGCGGCAGCTAAGATATTGGCCGAAAAAGGAATCAATCCGCAAGCGGTTTCCGGAACTGGTGTTGGTGGAAGAATTACGAAAGACGATGCCAATAAAGCTACTCCTTCAGCGCAACCAAAAGCAGACAGCAGTCAACCTGCTAAAACTGCTGCACCGGTGGCGTTATCTCAAAATGTTGCGGGAGACAGATCCGAGCGTCGTGAAAAAATGACTTCTCTTAGAAAAACCATTGCAAAACGTTTAGTTAGTGTGAAAAACGAAACGGCTATGTTAACCACGTTTAACGAAGTAAACATGGCTCCTGTAATGGAATTGAGAAAAAAATATAAAGATCAGTTTAAAGAAAAATACGGTGTTGGTTTAGGTTTTATGTCTTTCTTTACTAAAGCTGTAACAGAAGCATTAAAAGATTTTCCAGCTGTTGGTGCAAGAATAGAAGGCGATGAAATTGTTTATAGCAATTTTGCCGATATTTCCATTGCAGTTTCTGCTCCAAAAGGTCTGGTTGTACCAATAATCAGAAATGCAGATCAGCTTTCTTTGGCTGGAATAGAAAAGGAAGTAATTAATCTGGCACTTAAAGCAAGGGAGAATAAACTGAGTATAGACGAAATGACCGGAGGTAATTTTACCATTACTAATGGTGGAGTTTTTGGGTCTATGATGTCTACACCTATCATTAATGCTCCCCAATCTGCAATCTTAGGTATGCATAATATTGTAGAAAGACCAGTTGCAGAAAATGGTCAGGTAGTAATCAGGCCGATGATGTATATTGCTTTATCTTACGATCATAGAATTATAGACGGTAGAGAGTCTGTTGGTTTCTTAGTTAGAGTGAAACAATTATTAGAAGACCCGGCAAGACTACTATTGGGTGTTTAAAAAAATAAAAAATTTAAAAAAACCTCTGAATTAATAAAGGTTCAGAGGTTTTCTTTTTACATTAGTTTTCCGATAAGCATTACAATAGATTAATGAAGTTTTTATACACCTTTTTACTGGTCTTGTTTTTATTACCAAAAAGCCATGCACAAACCCAATTGGAAGGAGAATTAAAATTTCATGGATTTGTTGATAATAGAGAGTATGCAAAGTCTGGCAGAAACTCACAAACTATTCTTGGATCGAGAATTGGCGGCGAAATAGGACTCTTTATCGACTCGGCACACAGAATCAGAGTTGGTGCTAATGCATTGCAGGAATTTGGTGACAATGAATTTGTGAGAAGTGTGATTCCCACCATTTATTATCAATACAAGTATAAGAGAATTGACTTTTATTTGGGGGCATTTCCCCGTTATCCGTATTTGAAAGAGTATCCAAGATTATTATTAAACGATACGTTGGATTATTACAGACCCAATATAGAAGGGATGCTTTTAAATTATAAAGGCAATAAATTCTATGGCTCTTTATGGATAGACTGGACAGGAAAGCAGTCTCAGAATACAAGAGAGACTTTTTTAGTTGGATTAGATGCAAGATTAAATCTTGGTAAATTCTTTATAAGCCATTATGGCTATATGTATCATAAAGCGTTTTCTGATAATCCAGCTAATGAATATCTGGAAGATAACGGAATATCTTTATTAAAAATTGGAGTAGGTTTAAAGGATGTAGGGTTTTTAGATAGTTTAACTTTATCTGCCGGATCTTCTGTTTCTTTTGAACGTATGAGGAGTCTTACCGGAATGAATATTCCAAAAGGATTTGTAGCAGACATAGATGTAAGCTACAGACAATTTTTTTTACAGAATAGCTTTTATAAGGGCGAGGGACACAGATTAATTTTGGGAGATTCTTTCTATACTTCAAAGACTTATAACAGGCTGGATTTAGGATGGAAGCCACTGGCAACAAAAAATTTAGAGGGGAAACTTAAGTTCTCTTTCCATTTCGTAGATGGAACTATGGATAACCAGCAATCTTTTGTGTTGAGATATAAAATAGCCGGCTCAAAAAGAATAGGAAAGTAGAAAACAATTATTAAGCTGAGGGCTTTTATATAAATAATTTTAAAATTCAGTAACAATATAGGCACTTAGCTGTTATTGGTGATTACGTGAAGTATTATTGGAAATTATAAAGGAATTTTAGGTTTTAAGTACAATTAATACCTTGTGTTTGGATTGCCTGCAGTACGTAGGTTGCTTTAATTTTGATTTCATAACTATTATAGATGCATTTACAACAGGTTTTAGATAAAAATACGGCAAAAGAATTTTTGTTATTTCCGTTGTCAATTTATAAAAATGATCCCAACTATATAAGACCTCTGGATAAAGACATAGAATTTGTTTTTGATAAAGAAAAAAACAAATATTTTCGGCATGGTGAATGCGAACGATGGCTGTTAAAAGACGGTGAAGGAAAGGTCCTTGGCAGAATTGCTGCATTTATAAACAGGAAGAATGCTAGAAGTTTCGATCAACCAACAGGAGGACTTGGCTTTTTCGAATGTATAAATAATAAAGAAGCAGCTTTTAAATTATTGGATACCGCTAAGGAGTGGCTTGCGGGCAAAGGAATGGAAGCTATGGACGGACCAGTTAATTTTGGCGATAGAGATAAATGGTGGGGATTGTTGGTAGATGGTTTTTATCCGCCTTGTTATTGCTGTAATTATAATCCTCCATATTACCAGGATTTTTTTGAATCATACGGATTCGAAGTCTATTTTAAACAATATACCTACTATCGACGCTTAGAGTGGCAGTTGTCTCCTGCTTACATGGAGAAAGCGCAACGTATATTGCAAAACCCTGATTATACGTTTGAGCATATGCGTATTAAAAATTTGCCGAAGTATATAGAAGATTTTAGAACAGTCTATAATAAAGCCTGGGTAAAACACGCAGGAGTGAAGGAGATGAGTCCGGCACAGGCTAAAGTCATCATGAATCAGTTAAAACCTGTTCTGGATGAAAAAATAGTTTGGTATGCTTACTATAAAGGAGAATGCGTAGGGTTTTATGTCAATATTCCAGAGCTTAACCAGTTGTTCAAATATGTTAACGGAAAATTGGACTTGATAGGAAAACTCAAATTTTTATACCATAAATGGAGAAAAAGCAATAAAACCATGTATGGTATTGTATTCGGAATAGCCCCGGAACATCAAAAGAAAGGTGTTGAGGCTGCGATGATAGTTGAGGCTGCGAAGGTTATACTGAACAAGACAGAAGTGTTTTACGAAGATTTCCAAATGAATTGGATTGGTGATTTTAATCCTAAAATGATGAATGTAGCCGAGCAAATTGGCGGTAAAATTTATAAAACGCATCACACCTATCGTTATTTATTTGATAGGACAAAAGAATTTCAGCGACACCCCATTATCAATTAAATAAATAGAAGGGACTGTTATTGTACACTTTTAGTTTTATTTACAGTATTCTCCAGCATTGCGGGCAGATAGTTATAACAAATATTTTCTGCCCTGCATCGGTAATTTGCCGGTGTCAGAAAACATTTAAATGAGATACAGGTTATTTTGTTTAACATTAAATAGTTTCATTATTTCCAAAGCGGGAAACATCCCGTCCCGAAGGAAAGCATTCACATATCCGCATTAAGTTAAAGCGAGGTAACTACCACGTCTTTCACCCTTAATTCCTCATCTTGCGAAGAATTCATTTGTGGATCGGAAAGGGGAAGAATAACAATGGTTTTGATGGGGTGCTTGTATTTTTTATGTTACCGCCACTTGTTTTTTAATCTTCATTGTGCTGGTGTACTTATACAGAATGTAAGAATAATAATATTTTCATAAAGTTCCCTTAACAGCCCTTTATTAGCCAATCTTAACCAAAATTGAAATAGTATTAGTCAAAATTGAAATACTCAAAAACATATAGAACCTATCTTCGCTAGAGTATAAGCTACGAACCTATTAAGTCTGTATAAGTCATTTGAAGGAAAAATCTAATTATAAGTCTATGAAGTATTTCATTTACGCTCTAATCACTTTGACCCTCTTTTCATCATGTAATAAAGAGTCCATTAGAAAAAGTGCAGCTGGTCCGAAAGACTCAGGATCTGCAAAACCTGATGGTGTTATAAATCCAAAGCTTTTTGAGCTGATCAATTTAAACTATCCGGGTTTAGAAAAAGCAAAAGTACTCTACGAATCAGATAAACAGTATGAAGCTGCCAAAGCTATTCTGGAATATTACAGGATGAGAACCCATGTGGTTAATCCTAACATCTCATTAATAAACACATCGGCAACCGAAGACGATAAACTTAAAGCAGACTATGCGCTAGATAATTACCGTTTTTTTGTTAATAATTATTATGAGGATATGGCGAAAAAAATGCCTTATTCATTAAACGATGCCGGTAAAATAAACTGGTCTTTTGCACCTAAAGGTGCCGATGATGAATACCAGAAGCAGTTACACAGACATCAGTGGTTCGTACCACAGGCAAAAGTGTATCGTACATTAAAAGACGAAAAATATATTCAGTCCTGGATTAATGTATATAAAGATTGGTTGGCAACTAATCCAATGCCGGCAACAGGGACAAACACAACGACATGGTGGCAGCTTCAGGTTGCTGAGCGTGTAGTTGGTCAGACGCAGCTGTTCGATTACTATAAAAATTCTGTCAATTTTACACCGGAATGGTTTTCAGAATTTATGGTACGTTTCGCAGAACATGCAGATTTTCTGGTGAAATACCCTTATCCGGATGGCAACATACTTATATCTCAGGGAAGCGCATTGGCATATGCTGGTGTATTGTTTCCTGAGTTTAAGAAGGCACCTGAGTGGATGAATACAGGTTTTGAGACATTAAGTACTGAGGTACAAAAGCAGTTTCTTAACGATGGAATGCACATAGAGCTTGATCTTAGTTATCACATAGGTGCTATAGCAGATTTTTATGAAATCATGAAACTGGCAGAAGCAAACAGACAGATTGTTGGAAATATAGGAACCAATTTCAGTCAGTACTTGCATAAAGCCGCCCAGGTAGTGATGCATTTTACCTATCCTCACTATTTTGCTAGTTCTTCTTCAAGTTTATACCCATATTATGTTCCCGGATTTAATGATACAAGACAAACTTCCTGGACAAGGTCTGTTCTTAACAGAAACTTTGTAAGATATAATGAAATGTTCCCGGAAGATAGCGAGCTACTTTATATGGCTACCTATGGAAAGCAGGGAACAATGCCATCTTCTGCGCCAAAGGCATTTACAACATCGGGCTATTATATGCTGAGAAACGGTTGGGATAAATCATCAACTCTTATGGTTCTTAGCAATAATTATACAGATGGGACTATACCTGTATGGAGCCATAATCAGCCAGATAATGGCACATTTGAACTCTATCATAAAGGTCGCAATTTCTTTCCTGATGCCGGAGTGTACGCTTATATGTCGGACGGAGATAACAGTGGGCGTATCTGGTACCGCCAAACAAAAGTTCATAACACGATGACACTTGGTGGTAGCAATATTACTAGTGGTAAGGGCAGGTCGTTGCTGGCAACATCTAATGGCCAAACAGATATAATAGCTACAGAAAATAATGGCTATACCAATCTTAAACATCGCCGTTATGCATTTTTTGTAAATAAAACCTTTTTTGTATTGGTTGACGAAGGTATAGGATCTGCCACTGGAACGGTAAACCTGAATTTTAATTTATGTGAAGGAAGTGACAACGAAGTTAGTGTGGTTACGGATAAAAACGGTGCTTATACAAGTTTCGCGGATGGTAATAATATGGCTATAAGAACATTCTCAGACGCAGCTATATCTACTGTGCCGTTTAACGGGAAAGTGTCTTATACATTGAATGTTGAAGCTCCACGTAAATCTTATGCTGTTAATATGACCAAAGGCACAAGTCAGACAGCTCGTTATATAACAATAATATACCCAAGTAGTCAAGCAGCTTCAGTACAAATGAGCGCAGTTTTTACGCAACCTTTTCAGGAAACAGGTGTTGCACTAGAAGTTACGATTGACGGTGTAAAATATAATCTTAATTGTAATCTATAAAATCATTTATTATGAACCCAGTAAATACAAAACTAAAGTTAAGCGGATACCTGTCATGGGTATTGGTGCTGTTGCTCGTCACAGCGGGTTGTAAAAAGACAGAAGTTACGGACAATACGGAGTTTGCAATATATTATACGGGCATGACGGATATAGGGCCATCAATGAACGGAATTATTGCAGCTCCGTCCTATATAGGAGGAATGCCAAATAATTTTGAGATCGTCCAGATAACATTAGACGGCGAACCATATACCGGCAGCAGTTTTGAAATCAATCAGGACAATGGTGGTGTAAGTATTAAAGAAACAACAGGTATGTCTGTTGGATTGTATAAGCTAACCATTAGCTGTTATGCTAACGGTACAAGATATGAATTTAAGGATGCGGTAGCAGTAAATATGATGAAACCAGTGCCAGATGGTATTACGGTAACCCCTAATAAGTTGACAGCAAGTTATTCGGATGTTATTGATGCGAACAGCACTGTGGAATTACCAACGGCGCAGGTCACTACAGATAATAACCACGTATCTATCAGAAAGTACGAAATAGCAAAAAGTGACTTCTCTAAATATTTCGCTATTTCTTCAACTGGAACAATATCCATTATCAGAGGTGATTTAGGTTTATTGCCAGGCAAGTATGTACTTTCCTTAAAACTGACTACTGGAGCTTCCGGTGAAGATGAGGGAATATTTGAAAATGCTATTGAAATAGATATTACTTCCAAGCCATTGGGTTTAACTTATGAGCCAGCCTCAGGTAAATTGGAAGAAGAATCGGCTTTAAGTGGTAAAACATCTTACACAAGTACTGCCCCAAAACTTAAAGGCTCTTTGGATAATGTGCAGTATACTATTAAAAATATTAGTCCCGCTACGGATAAGATTAAGATCAATGCACAAACGGGAGTTATTACCGTAGCTGAGAATCATGGACTTACCGCCGGGCAACAATATAAAGTTACTGTAAATGTGAAAAACGTTTATGATCAGGCCGGTGTAGACTTTGCTGATGTATTTGAACTGGATGTGGTAGAATTTATTGAACCGATACAGAATTTTACCTATCAAAACAAGAATGCTACACAGGCAGTAGCATTTACCGCTGGTCCGGATGCAGGATTTAAAGGAGATGAAGTTCGTTTCGAATTTGTGGATCTTCCCGCTGCATTACAGGGAAAAGTAACATTAAACAGTCAGGGCGTAGTTAGTGCGTTAAAAGGAAACTCCATTCCAATCGGAAACTATACTGTTAAGGTAAAAGCAACTAATCCTAAAGGAGAGTCTACAGCTTCATTTACTCTTGCGGTAGTAGCTAATCCTAATTATTTTACCTATGTAAGATATGGAAATAACTTGAACCTTACACCTGCTGAAAACTATGCAAATCAATTCCGTATAGCTGCGGGAGGAGCACTTACAGATGTAAGCCCTACACCAACGACAGATGCAAATGTGAGTCTGACTTATGAAATTAGAAATATTCATCAGGGAGTTGGAACGACTATAGATTCTGAAACAGGAAAAATAACGCTGAAGGGTATTAGTGCACCACAATGTGGGATCTTTATGGTAACGGCGATAGCAGGAAAAGGTACACCAGAAGAATACTCGGTACAGACTCCGGTATTTGTTCATTTTTCGAGTACAGTAGCTCCAACTAGTAATTCTTCGCAATTGGTAAAGGTAGAATATTCTCCTTTTGTATTCCAGGTAAATCCTAATAAAGGAGGACGTTCTGCAAAACCGGTAATAGCCGGTGTAAACGATATGTCTAAATTTACTTTAGATTATAGACGTACATTTAATTACTATAATTTCTTTGGTTCAGGAACTTACGCAAACGGACAACCTAATGTGGCAAATTCATTTTTGCATAACCTTTGGGATAGCTATGCCGAAAGTAGAGGAATCAATCCGAATTACGGATCAAGGGATCCATTATCCTATTACGCCAATAAGAGCAATACCTCTCTTACCTTGGCTTATGTAGATCCGAATACTTTTGAACTTGTAGTCAATCCAAATAAATGGATTGCGGACGGGGAACCAGCTAATGGAGCTATGATAGGACAAATTACGTTCGAGACCAATGGCAGTGATCCACAAAACGGAGGACAGATCTTCCCTATCATTTTATGGTTTGATACGAAATTTTAAAAAGGAACAGCATGTATTATAATATGATAAATAACGCAGGTGTGTATAAAAAGCTCATCATGTCTATCGTGGCGCTGATGTGTTGCATCAATATTTATGCACAACAACAAGTGACCTTAAGAGGTAAGGTATTAGATGATAAGGGGGCTCCATTAAAAGGAGCTACCATCTCGGTAATAGGAAAGGACAGCAAAACTTCTACAAACGAAAGCGGAGCTTTTTCACTTCGTGTTCCGCAGGGAGAAACCTTGATGATTACTTATGTAGGTTATATTGAACAAGCTATCCGCGTAGGTGGACAGAATGATTTGATAGTCAGAATGCAACCTGAAACAGCATTCTTACAGGAAGTTGTGGTAGTAGGATATGGAACTGCAAAGCGTGAAGATTTGACAGGATCCGTGGCTTCAGTTAAAGGTAAAGATGTAGAAGGGTTTAGAACCAGTTCCGTTTTAGAAGCATTGGGAGGAAAAGTAGCAGGGGTACAGATTACGCAGTATGACGGAGAACCTGGCTCGGGATTTAATGTCAACATCCGTGGACTCGGAACATTAACTGGTGATTCTTCACCTCTCTATATAGTAGATGGTTTCGAAGTAAGTAATCTGAATTTTATATCAAATGCAGATATAGAATCTATGGAAGTGCTTAAAGATGCTTCGGCATCTGCTATCTATGGTGCGAGAGCAGCAAATGGAGTGGTGTTGATAACAACCAAGTCGGGAAAAATAGGTAAACCTCAGTTAACCTATACGACAGCAAGTACTAACCGTCAAATAGCTAATAGATTAAATGTATTGAGCCCCTATGAATTTGTGAAGTTGCAGGCAGATGTAAATAGTAATTATGCAAATACTTATTATAGAACTGGAGCAGATGATAACGGCAATCCTTACAAATATCAATCAGCGGAAGATTATATTGGAGTGCAAGGAATCAATTGGCAGGATGAGACTTTCAGGCCTACCTGGTCTACTGACCATAACATCAGTGTAAGCGGTGGAGTAGAGGCGACTAAATATAATTTTTCCCTTAACAGATATAACGAGAACGGGATATTTAATAATAGCGGGTTTGACAGAACGGCAGCTAAAATGAGAATTAATCAGAAGCTAACCAAGCAGATTACTGTAGATGCCACTGTTAACTATGCAAAAACCAATAGAGCAGGCGTAGGTACTACAGCAGATAATGGCCGTTTTAATATGTTAGCTCAAATTATAAGTGCAAGACCCACCGGAGGATTGAATATAGACGACGAAACTTTGTTGACCTCAGCAATTGATCCGGAAATGTTAGCCGAAGGAACAAGTCTTGCCCAGGTAAATCCGGTTATGCAAACGCAATCTGTAGTAAATAACAGGGGTGCAGAGCAATGGTCTACTAACTTGTCTGTTAACTGGGAAATTATGAAAGGTTTGACTTTCCGTTCCGCAGGAACTTACAATACCACGAATACACGTAATGACCTGTTTTACAAAAACGGTTCGAAAGAAGCATTTCGTAATGGACAAAAACCTTACGGACAAACTCAAATGGGGAAAAATGTAAGATGGACGAATTATAACAACCTGACATGGAAAAAGAAGATTGATAAAAAGAATCAATATGATATCATGTTAGGTCAGGAAACTTCATTTAGTAGTTCCGAGTATTTATTAGGTCAGGCGATGGATTTTCCTTTCGATAACTTAGGAAATGATAATCTTGGGGTAGGGGCTACGCCAAGCAGAGTGACTACTGATTTTTATGATAAAAAACTTTTATCTTTTTTCGCCCGGGCTAACTATAACTACGATAATAAATACCTCTTAACAGCAACCATAAGGGCAGACGGTTCAACTGTTTTCTCAGATAAAAATAAATGGGGTTATTTCCCTTCTTTTGCAGTGGCATGGCGTATTTCTCAGGAGGATTTCATCAAAGAAATCAGCGCTATTTCTGATCTTAAATTACGTTTGGGATGGGGAGTTGTAGGTAACGACCGTATACCTAACTATTTGTCCTTAGATTTATATGATCCTGTTAAATATGGTATCGGGAATTCTACCTATACCGTACTGATGCCGGCACAACTAAGGAACGAAAATCTTAAATGGGAAGGTGCTTCTACAGTTAATGCGGGAATAGATTGGGGATTTTTAAATAACCGTATTAATATGGTTACAGATTTCTTTATTAAAGATACCAAAGATCTTTTACTGGCCCAGGCACTTGCACAAGTAACCGGGTTCTCTTCTCAATACCAGAATATCGGTAAAATCAGAAATAAAGGTTTCGAATTAAGCATAACAGGAAGACCAATACTTAAAAAAGATTTTTCTTGGGAAACCAATTTTAATATTTCTATTATTCGAAATAAGCTGGTATCACTTCAATCCGGTGTAAATGCAATGTATAGAAACTCTGGCTTTGATAGCAATTTTACCGAGAATGACTATGCCGCTATTGTAGGTCAATCATTAGGATTGATCTATGGTTACGAATTCGACGGCATTTACCAACACAGTGATTTCAACACTACACCAGGTGGAGATCTTGTTCTTAAAGACGGAGTTACTGGTAACTCGCGTACCTCTGTTGCCCCTGGCGTTGTGAAATATAAAGATCAGGACGGAGACGGTGTAATTACCACTGCAGACCGTACGGTTATAGGTAACGCCATTCCTAAATGGTATGGTGGGTTTTCCAATACATTCAATTATAAGAAATTTGATATGAATGTTATGGTTCAGTTTAATTATGGAAATGATATTTATAATGCAACCCGTTTGTATGCGACGCAATCTCGTTCAGGACGTAGAAATATGTTGGCTGAGGTAGCAGACAGATGGACACCAACGCATGCCTCTAATAAGGTGCCTTCTACCAATGGATATATAACTAATGATGTATATTCCAGATTTGTTGAAGACGGTTCGTTTCTTAGATTAAAAAGTGTTTCATTAGGCTATACCTTACCGACAGATTATACTAAAAAAGTGTATATGTCGAGAGCAAGAGTTTTTGCTTCAGCACAAAATTTATTCACTATGAGTGGTTACAGTGGTTACGATCCTGAAGTGAGTACTGCGGGCAATAACCCTATGACGCCGGGAATGGACTGGGGAGCTTACCCAAGAAGTAAGGTGTTCACGTTTGGATTGGAAGTTCAGTTTTAATTAAAATTAAAGAAGAAATGAAAAAGATTGTTTTATATATACTGACATCGGCCATGTTTATGATGAATACATCATGTTCAGATTATCTGGCAGAAGAGTCTAGGACAAGTATAGACAAGAATAAATACATGCTTAATGCGGCAGAAGCCGAAAATGTTTTATTGGGGGTCTATCGTAATATGGTGTCCGATGCAATGTATGGATATCATTTATCCATCCTATTTACATTAGGAACGGATATTGCACAGGTTGAGGGTAGTACAAATGAAAATTTTCGTATAATTCCTACCAATTCTTTCACAACCAATCAGGCAGAGATACAAAGTACATGGGCTATATTATATAACTCTATTTACAATGCCAATGACTTTTTAGAAGGGTTGGAACAAAAAATGGTAGATTATTCGAGCGCAGATAAAGAACTGGCAACTATTTATATGGCAGAAGCCCGGGGACTACGCGCATTATATTATTTCGAACTGGTACGTCGTTATGGAAATATAGCTTTGATAACCAATACGGCTATGTCTAAGCAGCTTCCCTCTAGTTTTGTACAGGAAGATCCCGTAAAAGTTTATGAATTTATAGAGCAGGATCTAAAATATGCTGTGGAGAACCTTCCTTATGCAGTAGATGATAAGCTTAGAGCTAATAAAAGCTTCCGTTTGTCTAAAGGTTCAGCATTGGGCTTATTGGCAAAGGTATATGCTACCTGGGCAGGCGCTCCTATCAGAGATATTTCAAAATGGGAAATGGCGGCTAAAACAGCACAAATATTAATAGAATCTAATAAACATGGACTGTTGGATAACTACGAACAACTGTGGAAAAATTCAGGAGCCGGCACATGGAATCCTATAGAAAGTCTGATAGAAGTTTCTTTTTATTCACCAACAGCAACAAATGGTGCGGCAGACCCAATCGGACGTATCGGCAAATGGAATGGAGTAAGAGCTACTGCTATTGCGGGCGAGCGTGGATCTAATGCAGCGAACGTAAAAGTAGTGCATACATTTGTTCTTGATTGGCGTAATTTTCCGGAGGATTTGAGAAGAGATATTTCTGTAGCAAACTATCAGTATAACCCAACTAAACAGCTATGGGTAGGAACAGATGCAGCAGCGGCAGCCAATGATGCAGATCCTACAAAAACACAAAGAGCAAAGCAAAACTACACACCAGGTAAATGGGATACCGAGAAATATGTTCCGCAAAGCAATAAGTTAATTAATAACGACAGATCTAATGTTAACTGGTATGTACTGCGTTATGCTGATGTGTTACTATTATATGCAGAAGCTTTAAACGAGTGGAAACAAGGGCCTACCAATGAAGCATATACCGCAATAAACATGGTGCGCAGACGTGGTTATGGTTTGCCGATATATTCAGCTAGTAATCTGGCAGATGTGCCAACTGGGTTAGATGTACAAGGATTCCGTGATGCGGTTCGTAAAGAAAGAGCTTTTGAATTGGCTTTTGAAGGTGACAGAAAGTTAGACCTGATACGTTGGGGCGTTTACTATGAAACGGTAAAAGCAACAGCTCAAAAGTTAGGAATATGGTGGATTACAGCAGGATCTCCCAATTATGCGGTTGCAACTCCGGGTTATACAACAAAAAACAAACATGAGCTTTTCCCGATTCCACAAAGAGAAATGGATATAATGCCTCAGTTTGATCAAAACCCGGGCTGGAAATAAATTAATTCAGATTGTTTATTCAGGTTTGTTGTTTTTAAATTCTTAAGATTTAAAACAACAAACCTTTTTTTGTTATAGACCATTTCGCTACTCAGAATACTTGAATCTCCTGAAGATACCTGTACTCTACTTCTTAATTAGATTTTCTTGTCGAAAATATGTTATAAACAGCGTCTTTTTTATAGGGTTAATATCAGTTTTTTAAAGGTATATTAGTTAATTTCTCCTTGAGGGAATCTATAGAAAAAGGCTTACTAAGATAGTCGTCGATACCCTTTTCTTTGATATCTTCAATCTCTGATGAAGTAGAGGCAGTAAGCGCAATAATATGAGTACTCGCTTTCTTTGGCTCTTCCATGTTTCGTATCATTTGCGCAGCTTTATAACCGTCCATAACAGGCATATGAATATCCATTAGAATTACGTCGAAGTCCTGTTCTATAACTGCCTCTATTGCTTTTTGTCCATTTTCTACGACTCTCAGCTTTATATTCCAGTTAGATAGCAGTTTTTTCATAAAAAGCACATTCATCTCGTTATCTTCAGCGAGCAATATTCTTAAGTTCTCAATACTTTTATTCTTAACTTCTGGAGCTATTTTTAAAGTTTCATGAATAGGCAACTCAGTGATGGGATACGTAATTTCGAAACTAAAAGTAGTACCTTCTTTTAATTTGCTCTTAACTTCGATTTGACTTTTCGACAATTCAATTAGGTGTTTAGCAATAGGAAGTCCTAAACCTGTGCCTCCATATTTTCTGGTTACATTTCTGGAAGCCTGTTTAAAAGGTTCGAATATAAGCTTCTGTTTTTCTTCACTAATGCCTATACCCGTATCCTTTATTTCGAATCTTATAGCAATGCTTGACTTTGTTGTGCGTACGGTTTTAGCATTTATATTAATGCTGCCATGTTCCGTGAACTTTATAGCATTACCGGCAATGTTAAAAATAATTTGGCTTAACCTCGTTGGATCTCCAATAATATTTTGAGATTTTATATTTTCATCTATGTAAATAAAAAGGTCAAGATTCTTCTCTTTAGCTTTAACATCTAGAATCGAACCTATATTGTTTAACAATCCAGCAATATTGAATGGTAGTTTTTCCATTTCAATATTGCCAGAATCTATTTTATTAAAGTCAAGAATATTATTAATTAACGAAAGCAGATTCTCGGCAGAAAACTTAAGTACATTTAAATTTTCTATCTGCTGTTTATTCGGATTATCATTTAATAAAATATTCGTCATTCCTATTACGGAATTTAATGGAGTTCTAAGTTCATGTGACATGGTAGATAGAAAGTCTGTCTTATCTTTTGCGGTCTTTTTAAGCTTATCGGTTAACTCTTTTTTCTCTTCAAGAGTACCGTATAATGCCGCGTGAAAATAATAGTGTGAAAGAGCAAGAACCAGAAAATTAATAAGAACGATAAATATATATACGTAAGTACTGTACCGGCTACTTTCGGTTATAAATTCGCCACCTTGATTTTGTAGTAAGTAAAAAATAACCGAAAAGATATTTATTGTTGAATATAAGATACCCCATTTTCTTCCCAATCCGTAAAAGCTAAATACAATAAGCATATAAACGTGTTGAGTGATTAATATATCTATTCCATATTTATGGATATTAAGAATTCGGAAAACGGAAAATGCAGATAATATTTGTACAATGTGAATAAGAATGTTCACGTAACGAGGCTTTGATAACAAAAGCTTTAACGTTATAGTGGTGATAACAAGTCCAACAATGTCTACCAAAAGTAAATCACTTCTGCTCCATGACACGTGGTCGTAAATGGCAGCCAGTAATTTAGGATAATTGAGTACATAAATAATAACAAATACCTTTATTTTAGCTCGTTCCAAAATATCCGGAACTGTTTTTAGTGTTTTACTTAAAGACCAGTTAAATAGAGGTAAATCTTTCATTTACAATCAATATTGCCCGTAAATATAGGAAATAAGTGCAGCTTTGGCAGTCTTATTTATAATCGTTCTTAAAGAGCATAAATTTGCCTAAATTAGCATCTGTAAAATGACGTCGGCAAACCCTCATAAAAAAAAATCAAAACTTGTTTCCTGGTTAAAGAGAATAGGTTTAATAGGATTTTTGTTTTTTCTTATTAAAGGGTTAATCTGGCTAGCAATTCTTTATTTTTTAGGAACTAATATTTAATAGATAAAATCGTTCATCATGACAAAACTCTCTGTTAACATCAATAAAATAGCAACACTTAGAAATTCGAGGGGAGGTAATAACCCGGATGTTTTAAAAGTTGCTTTAGACTGTGAACGATTTGGGGCACAGGGCATAACTGTACACCCCAGACCAGATGAACGACATATTCGTTATCAGGATGTATATGATATAAAGAAAGCTATAGCAACTGAGTTTAACATTGAAGGCAATTGTCAGGAAGAAAAGTTCGTGAAATTGGTGCTGGATAATAAACCAGATCAAGTAACGCTTGTTCCTGATGCCTTAGGGCAAATTACTTCTAACCATGGTTGGGATACCATAAAGTATCAAACTTATCTTCAAGATATGATTGGGATTTTCAAACAACTGGGAATTCGCGTATAATTCTTCGTCGATCCGGTTCTGTAATTGGTAGAAGCAGCAAAAACGACAGGTACAGATAGAATTGAGCTATATACAGAAGCTTATGCTACAGGATATAAATTAGACAGAGAAAGAGCTGTAGCGCCTTATGCAGAAGCTGCAAAGTTGGCAAATCAGTTAGGGATAGGAATAAACGCCGGCCACGATCTGGATTTGGAAAATTTAAAATATTTTGCAGATAATATAGAAGGATTATTGGAAGTAAGCATTGGACATGCTTTAATCTGTGATGCGTTATATTTAGGTTTAGAAAATACGATTCAACAATATTTAAGACAATTAGTATAATGCATTTAAGAACTAATAGGATATTTATCCGTTAAAGCTATTAGTTCTGATATTTTATTAATTTGTAGCTTTTTATAAATAGTCTTTGTGTGCGTGGCTACTGTGCTTTCCGCTATAAAAAGAGAATCAGCTATTTCTTTTTTAGACAGGCCAATAGTTAAAAGTTTAGCTATTTCGGTCTCCCTGTCAGAAAGCGTATGAAATAAATTTCCTTTAACTATTTCTCTGTCGTTATCGTTTAAAATAGCTGCTGTAATCGCATATTTAGGTTTTCCCTTTTTATTAAGTATTAACGTCTTGGTACTGCCAATAACTCTTTTCCATTCCTTTTTTTTATACAGAAGTTTATACTCCAGATTTAGGAAATCCTTTCTGTCTTTTTTAAAAAAAGACACAGACTCCAATAGCGTATAATAGGTAGAAGAATGTATAGTTTTAATGTAGTATAAGTGATCCATTCCCTTTAGCCAATTCTTATCGAAATCATAAAATTCTGCCATTTTATTGTTAATGCAGATTGGTCTGTATAAGTCTACATCATGAAGGGTAATCATCAGATCAGAATTGTTGATTTCGTCTAGAAAAGAGTTTGATTTAATATTCTCCAGGTGTAACAAATCCTTTTTTGCAAAAAGATCTATAAGAGCATCTAATTTTTCTTGAAGGCTGTTAAAATCTATCATGACAAAGATGTGAAATCGAACAGATAAAGGATATATATACTTAAAAAAATTTCTGCTAAAGTACAAAAAACACCAAAAAATCTTTCAATTAAACTAACATCCGTTTGGGATAAAGTTGTATAATGTAACTATGTTGATAATCTATTTGTTAAAAAGCATATAATATTAAAAATCATACTTAAAAAGAGCGCTTGTTTTTTTATTTTTGCGGCAAAATCCAAATATTCAAATGAAACTCAACGCAGACTATCAGGAGCTGTTCTCATCAAGACACATAGCTACTAACGATTCTGATACCCAGGAAATTCTATCTGTAATAGGTGTAAATTCAGTTGATGAGCTGATTGACCAGACTGTACCGGAAAATATTAGATTAAAGAAAAAGCTCGATCTGCCAAAGGCCAGGGGGGAGTTTGAATATTTGAATGCTTTAAAGCAAACCGCTTCAAAAAATAAAGTATTTAAATCTTACATAGGACAGGGATATTACAGTGTTATTGTTCCGGGAGTAATTCAAAGGAATGTGCTGGAGAATCCGGGATGGTATACTCAATATACACCATATCAGGCAGAAATTGCACAGGGACGTTTGCAGGCATTGCTGAATTTTCAGACAATGATCGTTGATCTGACAGGGATGGAAATCGCAAATGCATCGTTGTTAGATGAGGCAACTGCGGCTGCAGAAGCAATGTTTATGCAATATAGTCTAAGAAAAAATACTGCAGCAAATACCTTCTTTGTCTCACAGGAGATTTTTCCTCAAACTATAGATGTTTTAAAAACCAGGGCACAACCTTATGGTATAAACCTCGTAATTGGTGATCATCAAACAGCTGTACTTAGTGATGATATGTTTGGCGCTATAGTACAATATCCGGCGGGAGATGGCCAGGTTTATGATTATCGTGAATTTGCAGCGGAAGCACATGAAAAAGATATAAAATTGACTGTTGCCGCTGACCTGATGAGCCTGGCTTTATTAACACCTCCAGGAGAATGGGGAGCGGATATTGTTATTGGAACAACACAAAGGTTTGGAATTCCAATGGGTTTTGGAGGACCACATGCAGCTTATTTTGCAACAAAAGAGACCTATAAAAGATCTATGCCCGGGAGGATTATAGGTGTAACTATAGATTCGGCAGGAAACTATGCTTTGAGAATGGCCTTGCAAACCAGGGAGCAACATATTAGAAGAGATAAAGCAACTTCTAATATTTGTACTGCACAAGCTTTATTGGCTATTATGGCCGGAATGTATGCTCAATATCATGGTCCTAAAGGCATAAGGAAGATAGCGAACAGAATACATGCGTTGGCGGTATTGACATCAAACGCTTTAAATGAACTTGGTTATAAGCAAGAAAATACATCTTATTTTGATACGCTAAAATTCAACGTAGGGCAGTTAGCTGGGCCGTTACATGCTGAGGCTTTAAATAACGAAGTCAATCTAAACTACAAAAGTGAAATAATCACCATTGCTTTAGATGAGACCACATCTATAGAAGATGTCAGAACAATTGTAAGATTCTTTGCAAAAGTGAAGGCAAAAACCTTGAATGATATAGATTTTGATGGATTGATAGCCAATTTAGAGACTTCCCTATCAGAAGATCTGCAAAGGAAATCCGATTATTTAACTCATCCGGTGTTCAATAATTATCATTCTGAACACGAGATGTTGCGCTATATCAAATCGCTGGAAACAAAAGACCTTTCTTTATGTCACTCCATGATTGCTCTAGGGTCGTGTACTATGAAGCTGAACGCAACCACAGAAATGGTTGCTATTACATGGCCTGAGTTTAGTAATCTGCATCCATTTGCACCAACCGACCAAACGGGAGGCTATATGGAAATTATTGACGAACTGAATAAATGGCTAAGCGAAATTACGGGTTTTGCGAAAATGAGCTTACAGCCTAATGCAGGAGCTCAGGGCGAATATGCTGGGCTTATGGTTATCAGAGCTTATCATATTGATAGAGGAGAAGGTTATAGAAATGTAGCGCTAATTCCTTCTTCTGCACATGGAACTAACCCGGCTTCTGCGGCAATGGCCGGAATGAAAATTGTGGTAGTAAAATGCGATGAAAGGGGCAATATAGATGTAACAGATTTAAGAGCCAAGGCAGAAGAACACAAAGACGATTTAAGTTGTTTAATGGTAACTTACCCTTCTACACATGGAGTTTTTGAAGAATCTATTATAGAAATCTGCCAAATTGTACATGATAACGGTGGGCAGGTTTATATGGATGGCGCCAATATGAATGCTCAGGTAGGCTTAACTTCACCAGCTTCAATTGGAGCAGATGTTTGCCACTTGAACTTACATAAAACATTCTGTATCCCGCATGGTGGTGGTGGTCCCGGAATGGGCCCCATAGGCGTTGCAAAACATTTAGTTCCTTATTTACCGGGTCATTCGGTAGTAGATATTTCACAGGAAAAATCAATTCATGCAGTTTCAGCAGCTCCATTTGGCTCTGCATCCATTTTATTAATTTCACACGCGTATATTGCTATGATGGGGGCAGAAGGCTTAACAAATGCTACCAAGCATGCAATTGTAAATGCTAATTATATTAAAGCCCGTCTGGAGCAGTACTATCCTGTACTTTATGCAGGTGCAAATGGACGTTGTGCACACGAGATGATTTTAGATTGCCGTGAATTTAAAGCTTTTGGTGTAGAGGTAGGAGACATTGCCAAACGCTTAATGGATTACGGATTCCATGCGCCTACAGTATCATTTCCGGTAGCTGGAACGGTAATGGTAGAGCCAACTGAATCTGAACCAAAAGAAGAGCTGGACCGCTTTTGTGATGCCATGATTTCGATAAGAAAAGAAATAGAAGCAATAGCAAATGGGACTCTGGATAAAATAAACAATCCACTTAAGAATGCTCCACACACAGCTGCGGTTGTAACAGCCGATATTTGGGACAAAGCATACTCCAGAGCTACAGCAGCATTTCCTTTATCTTATGTGTCGGAAAATAAATTCTGGCCTTCTGTTGGACGAGTTAACGAGACACATGGCGACAGAACTTTAATCTGTTCTTGTCCGCCGATAGAAGAATACGCTTTTTCATAAACTCATTTCCTTAAACTAAGACATATCAACCACAAAGAGTCTTTAAACTCTTTGTGGTTGATATGCATTTAAACCTCGCTGTTTTCATTAGAATTTATTAAATGGATTTGTTACATTGCATCTGCAGAAATGAATGTATGAAGCGGTTTATCCATTTTTTTGTAACAGGTTTGCTTGTTATATCTTCTTGTTTTTATGCTAATGCACAGCCGCGAAAGCAAGTGAAATTACAATTAAAATGGCATCATCAATTCCAATTTGCAGGTTATTACGCAGCCTATGTCAAAAAATTCTACGAAGAAGAAGGGTTAGATGTCCATCTTATAGAGGGAAGAGATGGAAAATCGCCTTTGACAGAAGTAACTAAAGGGCAGGCCGACTTTGGTATTACAGGTTCGGATATTTTATATGAATATATAAAAGGAACGCCAGTTGTAGTAACGTCCGTAATATTTCAACATTCTCCATATATTTTCATGGTATTGAAAGAATCCGGAATCCGGAGCCCCTTGAACTTATACAGGAAAAAAGTAATGGCTTCTAATGACCAGGGGTGGTTTCTCTTGAGATCTCTATTCTTTAGGGAAGGTATCTCTCCGGATTCAATAAAGTTGCTAAAACATTCGTGGAATAATCAAGATCTTATAAACAGGAAAGTAGATGCCATATCTGCCTATGCAACAGTAGAGCCTTTTCAGGTAAAAAAAGCTGGCCACGATGTTTTTTTAATAAGCCCCCGGGATTACGGTTTGGACTTCTACGGAGATTTAATATTTACTTCGAAAGAATATGCAGACGAAAACCCCGAAATAGTAGATGCTTTTAATAGGGCTAGTATAAAAGGCTGGGAATATGCTTTATCTCATCAGGATGAAATAATATCTTATATTTTGACTCTTCCGGGCGTGAAAGATAGAAATATTGGTAGAGAAAACCTGGAATTTGAGGCTCGGGAAACCGAAAAACTTATCTATTCGAATTTGGTGGAAATAGGTCATGTTAATATGGGGCGATTCCAGAATATGCTGGACATGTATAAGGAATTAAGTATAATTCCTGCTTCTGCCTCTATAGATGGATTGATTTATCAACGAAAAGAACTGAATTGGGAAAACATTAGCAATGCAATAATACTTATTGCGATTCTGCTTGCCGGGTTATTCATGCTAATTTTTATCTGGAACAGGAGATTAATTAAAATTGTAGACCGAAAAACCAGGGAATTACAAATAGAAGTAGAGAACAGAAAAATTGCAGAGAATATAGCCAAGCAAAACGAAATTAAACTAAAGCTAGCGATAAAAAGCGCAAATATAGGCTTGTGGGAATGGGATGTAAATACTCATGAATTTATAGTGGGGAAAGAGTGGTGTTTTTTGTTAGGTATAGATTTTTTTAAGTTACCTATCCACAAGAATATTTTTGATTTTATACATCCACAAGACATACCCATCTTAAAGCGATCATTGGGTGCAAATCTGGCCGGAATAAGAAGGTTAAGTATGCACCAATTACGGCTAATAAAGGAAAACGGAGAGGATATATATGTCTTGGTCTCTTTCAGAATCATCAAAAGCGAGGATAAGAAGGTTAAAAAGCTTCATGGTGTAGTTGTAAATATAGACAATATAAAAAAGCAAGAGGACGCACTTCGCCAGTTATCAGAAGAATTAATGCACAGAAATAAAGAACTCAAAAAATTCGCTTATATCACTTCGCACAACTTAAGGGCTCCTGTTGTTAATATTGAGGCTCTTATGGAAATGTTTGATAAATTAGACCTGACGGAAGGAAACAGTCAGATTTTTGAAAAATTAGATTTGTCTGTAAAGAGGCTGAGCAATACATTAAACGATCTTATCGAGATTATCTCAAATTCTAAAAATGATCTGCCAAAATTAGAGATTGTAGATTTTGAATCAACATTTGAAGATACATGCAGATCCATAAATATGGAACTGGAACGAATAGCTCCAGAGATTACTTTAGATTTTCAGGTACGATGCTTCAAATATTCGAAGGGATATTTAGAGAGTATTTTTCTGAACTTGCTAACAAATGCTATTAAATATCGAAACGGAGAAAGACGTTTAAAAATACATATATCCAATTCTGAAGATGAAGATAATATATATCTTAAGGTTACAGATAATGGAATTGGCATAGACTTGCATAAAAACGGGCATCGTCTTTTTGAACTATATCAGCGTTTTGAACCAACCATAGAAGGCAAGGGAATTGGTTTGTTTTTAGTGAAATCCCAGATAGAATCATTGTCGGGTAAACTTTTTGTAGATAGTAAAGTCGGTGAAGGCTCTACGTTTACTATCGCTTTCTCCAAGAGGCTCTAACTGTCAATAGATTGTAAATACATTCAAAAATAAAAAATATATGTTTGAACATCTAATTTCTGTTTTTATGTTTGTAGCACAATAAAAAGTTATGAACAAAAAAATATTATTAATAGCGTTAGTTGCTGTATTTACAGTATTTACAGCAAAGGCACAGTCTTATAAATTAGATACAGAAAAATCTGTGATAGAGTGGGTTGGTCGTAAAGTAACCGGAGCGCACAATGGTACGGTGAAATTCTCTTCCGGAACATTAAACTACAATGGATCTTTAAAATCAGGTAATTTCCTTATTAACATGAATTCCATTAAAGCATTAGATGTACAGGGCGAATGGGCTACTAAATTAGAAGGACATCTTAAAAATGAAGATTTCTTTGCTACCGATAAATTCTCAACAGCAAAATTTGTTATAACAAAATTAGGTAAATTAGTAAACGGAACACAAACAGTAGTTGGAAAGCTAACTATTAAAGATATTACTAACGAAATTTCTTTTCCGGCGACTGTAACTTTGAATAATGGAGTTTTAACAGCAGTTGCAAAAAATGTAAAAGTAGACAGAACGAAGTATGATATTAAATATGGTTCTAAAAACTTTTTCGATAGCCTTGGAGACAAAGCAATCGATAATGAATTTGAACTGAATATTACGCTTGTAGCAACAAAATAGTATAAAAAAAATTATAGGAAAAGGCTCATCATAATTGGTGAGCCTTTTGTTTTTTATATCATTGTAAAATTTGATTTTTTT
The DNA here is from genome assembly GCF_040392825.1 of Pseudopedobacter sp. Taxonomy (NCBI): domain Bacteria; kingdom Pseudomonadati; phylum Bacteroidota; class Sphingobacteriia; order Sphingobacteriales; family Sphingobacteriaceae; genus Pseudopedobacter; species Pseudopedobacter sp. The sequence goes on along the minus strand of NZ_JBEBVH010000004.1, from coordinate 10,430 downwards.
GGATAGTTTAGGCACACAATAATATTCTAGATGGCATGGTATTCAAAAATTCTGTTTGCAATTGTTGGTGTTTTATTAGTTTTTGTGCAAACAATTTATGGACAGGAAGATACAGTAAGCCTTCAATTAAGATGGAAACACCAATTCCAATTTGCAGGATATTACGCAGCCTTGAAGAAAGGTTACTATGAAGAAGAAAAACTCCATGTAAAAATTACAGAATACAGGCAGGGGAGCGCCGTTGTTGAAGAAGTCTTAGCGAACAGAGCTCAATATGGTGTGTCTGGAAGCGACATACTTCTCTCTTACATGCAGGGTAAACCGGTAAAGGTATTAGCCAGTATTTTTCAACACATGCCTTATGTAATTATTAGTATAAAGGAAAGAGGAATTTCCAAACTTACCGATTTATCCGGGAAAAAGATTATGGGGGCAGAAATGGGTAGTATTGTACTCCGTTCATTATTGCAAAATGAAGGTATCCCTCAGGACTCTGTAAAGTTTGTTCCCTTTAATGCAGAGGAATTTTTAAAAGATACCACCATAAGTGCAATTGTAACATATAAGTCGGTAGTTCCATTTGAATACGCAAAAAGAGGATATGAGACTACACAAATTGAGCCTTCTGATTATGGAGTAGATTTTTATGGCGATATACTCTTTACCTCAGAATATGAAACAAAAAATAATCCCGAAAGAGTAGAGAAATTTAAAAAAGCATCGTTAAAAGGGTGGGAATATGCTTTACAACATCCACAGGAGATAATCGACTACATTTTGTTATTACCCGGTGTGAAAGAGCGTGGTGTGGACAGGCAAATGCTGGAAGCCGAATTCGCTATATTGGAGGATCTGATCCGACCTAATTTGGTAGAAATAGGACATATGAATAAAGGACGATGGGAATTTATTTTGAAACGTTTCTCTCAATTAGGAATTAGCAGTGTTCATAAAAATACCGATAGTTTGCTGTACTCACAGGGAGATCAATCGAAAGTGTATGAAAGGATTCTTGTGTATATTATTGTTCTGTTAGTAATCTGTGCTTTATTTTTCTTTATGAGGAGTGTTTTTGTTACACACAATCTCAATCAGGAGAAGCAAAAGCTTTTGGAGGCCGATAGCAGAAGCAGGTTTAACGAAGAAAGTATAAAGCTAATATTAAAAAATGCGGGGATTATACTTTGGGATTGGAGTCTCGTGTCTGATTCTATATCTGTATTGGGCTTAAATAATTCGGATAATATATATCATAATATCTCAGATTTTAAAGCGGCTTTACATCCTCATGATTTAGCTAAGTTTGATATATTTATAAGCTTACTTCCAGAAAGTTTTACAGAAGAAGTACAAATAAAAATTGATGGTCTTTATCAATGGCGCTTGTTAACTATAAAGGCCAGAAAATTCAATTCGGATAACCTGCCTATAATTTATACTGGAATGCTTATTGATATTTCTGAGATAAAGCAGAAAGAAGCCCACTTGGATAAACTTTCAAGAGAATTAGAATTTACAAATTCTGAATTAGAAAAATTTGCATATATCACTTCTCACAACATCAGAGCCCCAATTGTTAATTTAGAGAGCCTGATGGATTTTTATGATTTTGAATGTAGAGATCAGGATGCAAATAATGACATCATGAATAAAATCCATATTTCTATACAACGTTTAAAAGATACTTTAGAAGAACTGGTAAAAGTCACCTCAAAAAGATGAGTAACGTACAAAAATGCAGTAAATAGATTAAATGTTTTTTCAGGTTGACCAAATTTACTATTTTAGGCCGGCTAATTAATAATTGATTTTATAAAAATATAATTTTTTTGAATCGAAATTAACTTTGGTGTAATCTTGTGTTGTTTGGTGACTTAAATTGTAAAAACTAGCGCCGTGGTTCTCCAAAGAGTGTGAAAAAAAATCAGGTTTGTAAAGTATTAATGCTCAATTTTGTATTTTATTTTTTAGAGAACTTTTAAATAGGTATAATCGTAAAAAGCTTGTGGAATGTCGAACGAAAATTTAAAAATTTTAATTATTGATGATGATGAGATCAATAATTTCATTGCCACAAAGTTGATAGATAGGATTACGCCCGTTGCAAAAGTATTTACTTGTTTAAATGGAAAAGAAGGGATAGAATTTTTAGAAGAAAATATTAGCGATAAAGATAACCTGCCTGATATTATCCTCCTCGATATTAATATGCCTATTATGAATGGCTGGGAGTTTTTAGATGCCTTTGAAAAAATTAAAGATAGAATAGGAAAAGACATTAAAATTAATATGTTGTCCTCATCAGTTTATAACGACGATATTACTAAGGCTCAAACCTATTCGACAGTAAGTAAATTTATATCCAAACCTCTTACTACAGATAAAATAAAAGATATATATAGTGGATTACAGGATTAAATAGCTTCTATTTTAAAACCATGTTCATCACCACTAACACGGCTTGCTGTTTTGCCTTTCGAATGGTAAAATAAGCAAATCCAATTTTCTATAGCCGCTTTTTTACCGTATTCTACTCTAAGTTCTTTCGCTAATCTACCATCAAAGTCATATTTTGCAATAAAGTTTCTAATGAGCTGTTCGGGCTCAGGAAGAATATCACCACCAAAGAAATAATGCTCTCCTCCAGACAGAACATGAAAAACCTGATGGAACTCACAATGTCCACCGGTAAGCTCATAACTAATTTCATCTGTTAATATACCGCTACCTTCGACAAAAGTAACCTGTCCTGACCGCTGTATTACATCAAAAATCTCTGTTCTATAAGATTTTGAGTTACTTGAAAATGCAATTTCCCATTCCTGCTGATTGATAATATACTCAGCATTTGGAAAGGCGGGTTCTAATTTTCCATCTTTATTCCAGACCATACCTCCGCTGTGGTCGTAATGCAGATGGCTCATCAGTACTTTGGTAACATCTTCTGGGCTGTAGCCGGCAGATTTAATGTTTTCGTGAATAATCAAATTACCGTTTGAGTTATTCATGCCCAGTCCTGTATCCAAAATTAGTAATTCTTTTCTCGTTTTGATGAGAAAAGGATTAACATGAATAAACAAGGAGCCAGGTCTGTCGCTATGCTTATCAACTGTCGGATCAAACGGAATAAATTTTTTAGAGGCATCAACGGAATAAGATCCTTCGCTAAGAGTATGTAGTTCCAAAGTATTAAATTTTTATAATCACCCTTATATCAGTGGCTTGCATTTCTTGTTGGAATGATGCCATTGATTGTTGTATATTTACTGGGTTTACACATTGCAAATATATGGAAAAAAGGTGGGCAGAGCACTTAATAACAAATTTTGAGATAGTTAATAAGCTTGCAGAAGAATTGAGCATTAGTGATGTTCTTGCCCAAATGCTTTATAACCGGGGCATCACTTCTTTTTTGGAAGCCAAGGCTTTTTTCAGACCAGAGCTACATGATCTTCATGACCCGTTTTTAATGAACGGAATGACAGAGGCTGTAGATAGAATTGAAAAAGCTATCCAACAAAACGAACATATATTAATTTATGGCGATTATGATGTAGACGGAACAACTTCTGTTGCGCTGGTATACTCTTTTTTTAAAGAATTTTATACAAATCTTACCTATTATATTCCGGACAGATATTTAGAAGGTTATGGGATATCCACACAAGGTATCGATTTTGCCGAAGACAATGATGTTTCCTTAATTATTGCTCTTGATTGTGGAATTAAAGCGGTGGATAAAGTTGAGTATGCCAGACAAAAAGGAATAGATTTTATTATTTGTGATCACCATTTACCTGGAGAACAAATACCGGATGCAATAGCCGTTTTAGATCCGAAAAGAAGAGATTGCAATTATCCTTATAAAGAACTTTCGGGCTGTGGGTTAGGGTTTAAGCTGGCACAAGCTTATGCAGCAAAAAATAATATTCCTTTCGAACAAGTTTGCCGATATCTCGATCTGGTAGCGGTAAGTATTGCCTCAGACATTGTCCCAATAACAGGAGAAAATCGTGTACTGGCCTATTATGGTTTGCAAAAACTAAATAATGACCCTTGCAACGGGCTAAAGGCATTGATTGAACTGTCGGGAAAATCAGATAGGTTTACTATAGCAGATATAGTTTTCTCTATTGGTCCCAGGATTAATGCCGCAGGTAGAATAGATGACGCCAAGCATGCCGTAAAACTGTTAATTGCCTCTTCTACCCAATTGGCGGAAGATGCTGGTTTTATAATTAATTTAAAAAATGCCGAGCGTAAGGAATACGACAGCAGCATAACCGAGCAGGCACTGAATATGATTGGCAGTTCGCCCGAAATGATCAAAAGAAAATCTACAGTTGTATACGACAAAAATTGGCATAAAGGTGTTATTGGGATTGTTGCCAGCAGACTAACAGAAAGATATTACAGACCAACGGTTGTCCTTACAGAATCTAACGGGTATGTAGCAGGTTCTGCAAGATCTGTCCTGGGATATGATTTGTATGAGGCACTCTGTGAATGCAGCGATTTGTTGGAACAGTTTGGAGGTCATAAATATGCCGCAGGCTTAACCATGAAGCCAGAGAACGTAGAAAAGTTTGTTGATCGTTTTGAATCTGTAGTAGCTTCAAGCATTACCGAAGACATGCTTATACAGCAAATTACTGTAGAAAAATGCATAGGATTAAAAGACATCACGCCTAAGTTCTTTAGAATATTGAACCAGTTTGCACCTTTTGGTCCACAAAATATGGTTCCTGTTTTTATGACAAGAGGTGTATATTCGTACGGATACGGTTCTATTGTAGGTAACAATCATCTAAAAATGAGTGTTAGACAAAAAGATAGTTCCGTTTTCGAATGTATTGCATTTGGTTTAGGAGATTATTTAGAGCAAATTAACAGAGGTACGCCATTTGATATTTGCTACACTATAGAAGAAAACGTTTGGAAAGATAGACGCAGCATTCAATTGAATATCAAAGGAATAAAAACCTATTAAAAGTTTTGTGGCCAATATGTTTACAATATATCGGGGAATGATTATTTTAAACATCAAAATCTTCTCCTGGTAACATAAAAAACTACCTGGCAAATGAAATCAATAAAATAACAGATGAAATTAAGAGCAGAAAATCTTGTAAAGAAATACAAACAGCGTACAGTAGTAAACAATGTTTCTTTTCATGTGTCGCAGGGAGAAATTGTTGGTCTGTTAGGTCCAAATGGAGCAGGAAAAACAACTTCTTTTTATATGATTGTTGGTTTGATAAAACCTAATGAAGGACATGTTTTTTTAGAAGATCTGGAAATTACCGAAGATCCAATGTATCGCAGAGCCCAAAAAGGCATAGGTTATCTGGCTCAGGAGGCTTCTGTCTTCAGAAAATTGACAGTTGAAGAAAATATAATGGCTGTTTTAGAAATGACTAAGCTTTCTAAAGCTGAACAAAAGGAAAAATTAGAGGAGTTGATAACCGAGTTTAGCTTACATAAGGTTAGAAAAAATAGGGGCGATTTATTATCAGGGGGCGAAAGAAGAAGAACAGAAATAGCAAGGGCTCTTGCCGCCGATCCGAAGTTTATTTTATTAGATGAACCTTTTGCGGGAGTAGATCCTATTGCTGTGGAGGAAATTCAAACCATTGTTGCAAGATTGAAACATAGAAATATTGGTATCCTGATTACAGACCATAATGTTAATGAAACCTTGTCAATTACAGACAGGGCATATTTGCTAACAGAAGGAAAAATTATGCTTTCCGGAACACCACAGGAAATTGCATCAAACGAAATGGCAAGGAAATTCTATTTAGGACAGCATTTTGAATTGAAAATCAAGAAATTTGAAATTGAAGGACAGTTAAAAACTGTAGGCCGACCAGATGAAGAGGGGCTTTAGATTGGAGAGTTGAGATATAAGACAGCAGATTTGAGATTAGAATTAAGCATTAAGATTTTATAAGCGTTGATAGTGTGTGGGCCGATGGACTCCATAAATTATCCGCGAATAAACTACGAGGACAGGTACTAACAACGAACAACTAAACACTAAAACTGAAATGACCATAGTAAACTCCTTCCTCAACTGGATTATGAAAAAGCGGATGCACCAGATCGAGCTTTTTATGAAATATCCAGACGAAGTACAAGAAGAATGGTTTGGAGAATTGATACATTCCGCTATTGGGACAGAGTGGGGCAAAAAGTATGATTATCGTTCTATAGAAAGCGTAGAACAATATAGAGAAAGGGTTCCCATTCAAAATTACGATACGTTAAAGCCGTATATAGAAAGAATGCTTAAAGGTGAGCAAAACATCCTTTGGCCTACAGAAATTAAATGGTTCGCAAAATCTTCGGGCACAACAAGTGATAGAAGCAAATTTATTCCGGTAACACAGGAATCTCTGGAGGAATGTCATTTTAAAGGCGGAAAGGATATGCTTGCTATTTATTGTAATAACAATCCCGAAGCCCGTATTTTCACTGGAAAAAGTCTGGTTTTAGGAGGAAGCCACCAGATTAATCAGTTAAACACAGATTCTTTTTATGGAGATCTTTCTGCAGTCTTAATCAAAAATATTCCTATCTGGGCCGAATTGATGCGTACTCCGGATATGTCCATAGCACTTATGGACAATTATGAGGAGAAAATAGAAAAAATGGCCCGTGTAACCATTAATGAAAATGTAACCAATATTGTTGGGGTTCCTACCTGGACAATTGTTTTGGCAAAACGTGTTTTAGAGATAACAGGTAAAAGCAATTTAATGGAAGTTTGGCCAAATTTAGAGCTTTACATTCATGGTGCAGTTAATTTCGAGCCTTACCGAGATCAGTTTAGTTCGTTAATTCCAAATCAATCAATGTACTATCTGGAAACCTATAATGCGTCTGAAGGTTTTTTTGGAATTCAGGATCATAATTCTGAAAAAGATTTGTTGCTAATGCTGGATTACGGTATTTATTACGAATTTGTTCCTTTGGAAAATATAGAAGAAGAACATCCCAGGGCGTTGTCTTTACATGAAGTAGAATTAGAAAAGAATTATGCAATTGTGATTACGACCAACGGTGGTTTGTGGCGTTATATGATCGGAGATACGGTGAAATTTACCTCATTAAGCCCGTACAGGATAAGAATAACAGGTAGAACCAAGCATTTCATTAATGCATTTGGCGAAGAGGTAATTATTGAGAATGCAGAAAAAGCATTAACCAAAGCCTGTTCGGAGACAGATGCACTGATTTTGGACTATACCGCCTGTCCAATCTATTTTTCAGGTAATGAAGCCGGTGGACACGAATGGATTATTGAGTTTGAGAGAGCTCCAAATGAGTTCGATCGTTTTATTGATATTCTGGATAATACTTTACGTGAAGTGAATTCTGATTATGATGCCAAACGGTTTAAAGACATGGCACTAAAACGACCACTTGTTCATCATGCTCCTAACGGAACTTTCTACAAATGGCTAAAGAATAAAGGAAAATTAGGCGGTCAGCATAAAGTACCCCGGTTGGCTAATGAAAGAAGATATGTGGAAGAAATCCTGGATATCATCAGAAATTAAAATCGCCCCATAAGGCGATTTTTTATTTTTTGTAACCTTTCTTATTTTCTCTTCGTCTTACCTATAAATAAATGAATTTGCAAAACAAGTACTCGCTTTCGGAGATTATAGAAGGATGTCAGAAAACAGACAGGCGTTTTCAGGAGCTTTTATATAAAATGACGGCATCAAAGATGCTTGGTGTTTGTATGCGGTATGCAAAAGACAAATTCGAAGCAGAAGATATTTTACAATCTGGTTTTATCAAGGTATTCAAGCATATTCATTCTTATAAGGGAGAAGGTTCTTTCGAAGGTTGGATAAGAAGAATTATGGTAAACACTTCTATAGAATTTTATAGAAAAAATATACGAATGCTTAGTGTGGTAGATATAGAAGAGACAAATGCAGAATTGGTCTTTACAGAATTTGAACTAAGCAGTCTGCAAGCTAAAGACTTGATGAAATTGATACAAACGTTATCGGAAATCCATAGAATGATATTCAATATGTATGCTATAGAAGGTTATTCGCATAGAGAAATAGCCGATGCATTGGGCATAACAGAAGGAGCCTCAAAGGTTCAGTTAAGCAGGGCAAGAGCTGTATTGAAAGAAAAAATAAAAAAGTTAGAAAGGCAAGGTCATGAAATCAATGTCGGATAAAGATTTTGATGCTTTTTTTAAAGTATCGTTAGATCAATTTGAAGAAAAACCTACTAAAAATATTTGGTCTTCAATAGAGAATGATAATAGTAAATTATCCTATCGAAGGAAAAAGTTTCCTTTTGCTTGGGCGGCAGCTTGTATAGCTATACTGGCTCTGGGATTAATACTGTTTAGAACTGAAAATGAAAAAATTCAACTAAGAAAAGTTGACGAGCTGGCAGCTGTTTCTGTTTTAGAAGACCAGCTTACCCAAAATCCATTACCACCCAGAGAGATTGTTTCATTTAAGCCAAACAATAAAGCAGAGAATGAACAGCGGTTCTTAAGATTAATGGCTTCTATAGAAATAGGCGAAAAGATCGTGAAAAAAGCTAAGCAAGAAAAACAAGAATCGGATTTTGAAAAAACTAAACATACCGTAGAGGTGAACGAAACACAACTTGTAAGTGTTAAGAATACAGGAGCAAGCGGTAGGGAGGAAAAATATATCGAGCAGGAACCTTTAGTTAAAGAGCAGGAGGAAATATTGGCTTATACAGATAAAATAGAAAATAAAGAGAAGGTAAAATCTTTGGGAGATTTAGTGAACTTCGTAATAGGAAAAATAGATAAACGAGAAAACAAAATTATCCATGTCAGCAAAACAGAAGAGAGCGATATGGAGATAACAGGAATAAATTTAGGTTTGATAAAATATAGAAAGGCGGATTAATATGAAGAAAATTTTAACACTATTGTTAGCTGGCACAGTTTTTTTTGCCAATGCACAAACAGATTCTACAAACGTAAAAAAACGGCAGGCGAAAATAGAAATTGGTTCAGAAGGGGTTAATATTCAAGTAGGAAAAATAGATAGCAATAAATCTGAAACAAAATATACTAAGTTTCCTAAGGTTAATTTTGGATTCAATTTTGAACATTTTGATATCGGTTTAAGTAAATATCACAATGGTAGCGATTTTGATTTTCCGGACAATTACAGCTTCTTAGATCATGAAGTTTGGACCACGCATACTATAGGTTTGGATGTTTTACAATTTGGAGTTCGTTTCAATCCCAACGTCAAAATTATGCTGGCAGCAGGGTTAGATTGGAATCATATTCGCCTTAAAAGGAAAGACATAACTATTTTGGCAGATAACCCGGTGCTGGATTATACAGAAGATCCAAATCTGAAATTAAAAAAGAATAGATTTAGTAACAGATACCTAAGAATTCCTCTCTATTTTGAATTCAGATCTAACGAGTCTAAAGATAATAAGAGGTTCTCTTTTGTAGCCGGACCGGAAGTAGGTTTTCTAATAGATGGGAAATTAAAACAAAAGTCTGAAACAGGTGAAAAAACCAAAGTGAAAGACGATTTCAATTTCGAAAAATTTAGATATGGAGCTAACGTAAGATTAGGCTACGGTTGCGCGGGTTTGTTCTTTAAATATTATTTTAACGATGTATTTGCAGAGAGCGAAGCGCCTGGATTGGAAGGATATAAAAATCTTTCTTTCGGCTTAACATTTGGGTTTTAATACCTTTACATATATTTGAAATAGCCTTGTTTTTTAAACAGGGCTATTTTGTTTTTGTATATTTACACCCTTTGCAGACTTCTTATGGCTTCACAGATTAGGCTCAACAATGTTTTTAAGAATTATTTAGAACACCAACATTCTGGTGTTTCGGGAATTAATTTAGAGATCGATAAAGGAGAAATAGTGAGTATCGTAGGAGAGAGTGGAAGCGGGAAATCTACTTTATTAAAATTAATTTATGGGCTTTTAGTACCGCAGGAAGGCGAAGTGCTCTATGAAGGGAATAAAATTTTAGGACCATCAGAAAAATTAATACCCGGTCATGATGACATGCGGATGGTCACGCAGGAAGTTACGCTTAATCTATACGCCCGTGTATTTGATAATATTTCAGGTCAGCTTTCTAATACCGATTTACAAACAAAAAATGATCTTACAATAAAGACAATGGAGTTTTTACGTATAGATCATCTGGCCAGTAAGAAAATTGTAGATTTAAGCGGAGGAGAACAGCAAAGAGTAGCTATAGCCAGAGCCATTATTACAGAGCCTACAGTACTATTATTGGATGAACCTTTCAGTATGATAGATACCATATTGAAAAAGCAGCTAAGGGATGATATTGAACGTTTATCAAAAGAATTGAACATTAGCTTTATTATGGTATCTCACGATCCTTCAGACGCCTTATC